>JBFMAS010000759.1:0-11619 GCA_040755575.1 Thermodesulfobacteriota bacterium | reverse complement strand
TTCCTCGCCGGCGTCCCGCTCCTCGCCGTCGCCTGGGCGCTCGTCGTCCTGCGCCGCGTCGTCACGCGCGAGATCGTCGGCGAGCTCGCGGCCGACGTCCGCCTCCTGCTGTGCGGCCTCTGCGCTCGACTCCTCCCGCTCGAGGTTCCAGAGATCGAGCAGGTCGCCGCTCGTCAGGACGCGATCCTCGCGCAGCGCGCGCAGCACGGCCTCGCCGACCAGCACGGCCCCGAGTCCGGCGTGCGCCTCGTCGAGGATCGTGTGCAGGCGCAGCATCTCCCAGGCGGGCCCGGTCGCCAGCCCGGCGAGCACGCGGCGGTTGAACGCGGCGCTCGCGGCGACGCGCTCCGGCGGCAGCAGCACGACGTTGTACTTGAAGAGCGCGCAGAACAGGTCCTCGACCAGCGCGGGGAAATGCGGGACCAGACGCGCGCCGTCGGCGTCGAGCGCGCGCCAGGCGTGCGACGCGCGGCGCAGGCGGATGATGGCGGCCCGGTCGTAGGCGTCCGACTCGACGACGTGCGGGTCGAGCGTCGCCACCTCGTCCATCAACCGGCCTCGGCGATCGTCTGGCGCAGCGACTCGATCTCCTGCCGCGCGGACGCGGCCCGCGCGACCTCGCGTCCTGCGTCGCGCGCCGCGCGCTCGATGTCCGTGAGCCGCTCGAGGATCCGCCGCAGCTTGGTCTCGACCTCGATGCGCGCCCGGGCCTGCTGCTCGCGCGACTCCCAGGTCCGGGAGAGGTACTCGCCGAGCTCGCGCCCCTGGAAGACCAGCTCCTGCACCTGCTCGTCGAAGCCGTGCACGAGCTGGCGCAGCAGGTCCTTGACGGTCCCCCGCTCGGCCGGATCGCGCCACAGGACGTGCTCGAGGAAGAGCAGCTCGTCGTCGCCGACCGCGGGCTTGCCGCGCAGCAGCGCGAGCGCGCGCAGCAGCGTCAAGCTCTGCCGGAAGCGGCGGTCGGACGGCACGATCTGCTGCTCGGCGAGCGCCCGGCGCAGGTCGCCGAGGCTGCGCAGGACGCCGTCGGGCACGTCGACGGCGTCGACGGCCGCTTGCAGCGCGCCGAGCTCGTCGAGCGTCAGGCGCACGCCGACCGTCGGCGTCGGCGCCCGCAGCATGCGCAGGAAGCGCCAGTCCTCGACGACGTAGCCGACGACGAAGCGCACCAGGAAGCGGTCGTAGATCGCCGACAGCTCGTCCTCCTCGGGCAGCTCGTTCGCGGCGCCGAAGAGCGTGAGCAGCGGCACCGCGACGCTCTGGCTTCCGTTGTGGAAGCGGCGCTCGTTGAGCAGCGTCAACAGCGCGTTCAGGATCGACGAGCTCGCCTTGAACACCTCGTCGAGAAACGCGACGTGCGCCTCGGGCAGCTTGTGCGTCGTCACGCGGCGGTACTCGTCCTGCTCGAGGGCGCGCAGGCTGACCGCGCCGAACACCTCGTCCGGCGTGGTGAACTTCGTCAAGAGCCACTGGAAGTAGCGTGCGCCGTCGATGCGGCGGCAGAGCTCGTCGGCGAGCATCGACTTCGCGGTTCCCGGCGGTCCGAGGAGGAGCACGTGCTGCCGGGCGACCAGCGCCGCGAGCGCTCCCTCGATCACCTCGTTGCGCTCGACGAAGACCTGCCCGAGCTCGCGCCCGATCGCGGAAAGCTTGTCGCGCGCCGCCGCGAGTTCACTCGCTTGCACCGCTCCTCGACTACCAAACGCTCGCACGCGCGGGCAACGCAGCTTCGAGGTGGGAGCCGCCGCACGCGCCTCGCACCGCCCCGGTCACGCGCCCCGCGGAACGCGCAGCCCGACCCGCTCGGCGAGCGTGCGCAGGTCGTCGGCGAGCGGTGCCGCGAGCCGCCTCGGCTCGCGCGCGTCGTCGAACGCGATGGCGTGCGCGTGCAGGGCATGACGCGGATGCTCCTCCGACGGCGGCGTGCGGTAGACCTTCTCGCCGACCAGCGGCAGGCCGAGGTGCGCGAGGTGGAGCCGTGCCTGGTGCGTGCGCCCCGTGAGCAGCGTGACCCGGAGGAGCGCGTGCTCGTGCGACGCGTCGAGGACGCGCACCCGGCTGCGGGCGCTGCGCGCCCCTTTCTCGTCCGCTCGGGCGATGCGCCAGCTCGGCGCGGTGCGCCGGCCGGTCGGCGCGAGCGCCGCATCGACCAGGGTCTCTTCGAACCGCGGCGAGCCGTGGCAGATGGCCAGGTACACCTTCTCGCCGTGGCGCGACAGCCGCTCGGCCCACTCGGCGACGAGCGACTTGCGCGTGACGAACACGATCACGCCCGAGGTGTCGGCGTCGAGCTGGTGCACGGCCCAGACGCGACGGCCGAGCCGCCGGGCCAGCAGATGCTCCAGCGACCGCGGGTCGTCCCGGTCGCGGCCCGTCGACGGCAAGCCCGGCGGCTTGTCGACGACGACCACGCGGCCATCGTGGTGGACGAAGGCGAGGTCGACCGGCTCGCGGGCTGCCACTTCCGAACCTCCCTGCCGCACGCTGTAGCGCACTTGCGGCCAGCGCCCCACTCGCATTCCCGGCCGCGCGCTGGGAGAATGAGGCGTGCGACAGGAAAGCCCCGACAGATCACCCTCGCGCCGCAGCTCCTCCCGGCGGCGCCGCCCGCGCAGGTCCCCCGACGCTCCGGGGGGCGAGCCCAAGGAGGGCGGCGCGGTCTACCGGACCGACACGCTCGAGCCGCAGCCGACGGCCGCCGACGGCGCCGTGACCGTCGGCATGGAGACCGAGGACGCCGTCCGACCCGACGGTGCGGCACCGGCGCCGGACGCCCGCGCCCTGCGCGGGCGCGACGAGATCGTCGCCGAGCTCGCCGAGGAGATCGCCGAGACGGCGCAGAAGCTGCTGCGCGACCGCGTGAGCGTCGCCGACATCAAGCTGTTGAACGCGGCGCTCAAGGAGATGCGCTACGCGTTCCAGGTGTTCGCGCGCTACCGCGGCTTCCGCAAGGTGTCCACCTTCGGCTCGGCGCGCACGCCGCCGAGCCATCCGGCCTATCGTCAAGCACACGAGTTCGCGCGCCGCCTGGCGGACCACGGCTGGATGGTCATCACGGGCGCCGGCGGCGGCATCATGCGCGCGTGCCAGGAGGGATCGGGGCGCGAGCGCAGCTTCGGCATCAACATCCGCCTGCCCTTCGAGCAGATGCCGAACGAGTTCATCCATCGCGACCCGAAGCTGGTCAACTTCAAGTACTTCTTCACGCGCAAGCTGATGTTCGTGAAGGAGGCCGACGCGATCGCGCTGTTCCCGGGCGGCTTCGGCACGCACGACGAGGGCTTCGAGAGCCTGACGCTGCTGCAGACCGGCAAGAGCCGTCCGGTCCCGGTCGTGTTCATCGACGCGCCGGGCGGCACGTACTGGCAGACGTGGCGCGCGTACGTCGAGGACCACCTGCTGAAGGAGAACCTGATCTCTCCGGCCGACATGCGGCTGTTCAGGATCACGGACGACCTCGACGCGGCGATCGCGGAGATCACCGGCTTCTACCGACGCTACCACTCGTCGCGCTACGTCGGGGACCGGCTGGTGATCCGCCTCATCGAGCCGCTCGCTCCCGCAGCGCTCGAGATGCTCAACGAGCAGTTCGCGGACATCGTGGCGCGAGGACGCATCGAGCAGACGCAGGCGCTGCCCGAGGAGGCCGGCGAGCCGGACCTCGTGTCTCTGCCGCGCCTCGTCTTCCGCTTCGCGCGCAAGCACTTCGGACGGCTGCGCATGCTGATCGACGCCGTCAACGACGCGCCCTGAGCGCGAGCGATCCCGCCCGCTCAGCTCGCGGGCGACGCCTCGCGCGCGCGGCGCAGGACGTCGGTGAGCAGCGCCAGCGCGCCGACCCAGAACGCCTGCGCACCGATCGCGGCGCCGATCAGCAGCTCGGTCAGGAGCCCGCTCGCCGCGGCGACGAGGACGAGCACGCTCAGGTCGCGCGTCGTCAGCGTCGCGAGCAGGGCCCCGAGCAGGCGCGACTGCCACACGCCGAGCGGCTTCCAGAGCTCCTCGGTCTTCTCGGCGCGCGTCACGACCGCGAACGAGGCGAGGCCGCCGCACGCGAACAGCGCGCCGAGCAGCCAGGCCGTGCTCCTGCCGAGCTCGGGCCAGGCATGCACGGCGATGCCGAGGAAGGTCGCGACGTGAATGAGCGTGTCCGACGTGATGTCGAGCCACTCGCCCCACTCGGTCTCGAGCACCTTGGCGCGCGCGATCTCGCCGTCGACGCAGTCGAGCACCGCGGTCGCCTGCAGCAGGAGCGCGCCGAGCACGGGCCAGAGGACGCCGGGCAGCGCGATCAGCGCCGCGCCGGCGAACGAAAGCAGCAGGCCGAACCCGGTGATCTGGTTGGGCGTCACCGCGACGCGCAGCAGCGCGAGGCTCAGCGGCCGCGACAGGGGGCGGTTGAGGATGCGGTCGAAGAAGCCGTCGCGCGGGTTCTCGAGCGAGGCGACGAGCTCGCGCTCGGCCCGCTCCCGCTCGAGGGACGCCGCGGCGTGGTCGGCGCCCACGGCCGCGTACGGCAGCGCGAGCAGGCGGCGCCCCCCGAGCCAGCCGGAACGGGGCTCGAGCACGGCGCCGGCGGCCGCCGTCTCGAGGTCCGGAGGGACGCTCGTGCCGAGCGCCGCTGCCGTGGTGCGGACGAGCGCGACCCGGCCGCGATCGTCGCGCGCGGCCAGCGGCCGGCCGTCCGCCGCGAGAACGTCCCGGACGGCACCCGCGACGCAGGCGGCGTCGCAGCGCAGCAGGACGAGCGGACCGTCGCCCGCCGGCAGCGGGTCACCGGCTGCGAGCCGGGCCCACGAGGCTTCGCCGCGCTCGGTCGAATCGGGGCCTCCGACGACGGCGGGGGCGAGCCGGGCCGCCCGCGCCAGAGCGCGCGCCCGGTCGAGCAGGTCACGCCCCGCGAAGCTCGCCGCCGGGTCGACCCCCGGCGGGACGTAGACCAGCATCGTGCCCTGCCCTCGCGCGTGCATCGGGCAAGGCGTCTACACGAGACACGGCCCTGGCGACAGGGCGCCGGATGCCGAAAAAGTGCAGGATTTTCGCGGCCGATCGCCGCCGTGCGTCGATTGCCTTCCCCTGACCGACCGCTATAATCGGCAGTCTTATCGGGGAAGCGCGCGAGCGGGGCGTGACGCGCGCGATGACGGGGAGACGGGATCCGCCCGCGCGGCGCCGGGGAGCTTGACCGATGATGAAGACGCTGTTTCTCAATCCGCCGTCCTACGAGGACTTCGACGGCGGGGCGGGCTCGCGCTACCAGGCGAAGCGCGAGGTGTGGTCGTTCTGGTACCCGACCTGGCTCGCCTACCCCACCGGCATGATCCCGGGCAGCCGGCTGCTCGACGCGCCGCCCGAGGGCCTCAACCAGGACGAGTCGGTGGCGATCGCCGCGGACTACGACTTCGTCGTCATCCACACCTCGACGCCGTCGCTGCGCAAGGACGCCGAGACCGCCGAGAAGATCAAGACCAAGAATCGCAACGCCGTGATCGCGATGGTGGGCGGCCAGGCGACCGCGCAGCCGGAGGAGACCTTGCGCGTCTCCGAGGCGATCGACCTCGTCGGGCGCAAGGAGTTCGACTACTCGATGAAGGAGGTCGCGGAGGAGCGCGAGTGGAGCACGATCGGCGGCATCAGCTACCGCCGCGACGGCAAGGTCTACCACAACCCGGACCGGCCGCAGCTCACCGGCGAGGAGCTCGACCGGCTTCCCTTCGTCACCGAGATCTATGCGCGCGACCTCGACTACAAGAAGTACAACTCGCCGTATTGCCAGTACCCCTACGTCTCGCTCTACACCGGCCGCGGCTGCCCCGCCCGCTGCACCTTCTGCCTGTGGCCGCAGGTGACGACGGGTCACAGCTACCGCACGCGCAGCCCGCAGAACGTCTTCGCCGAGGTCAAGAACATGCGCCGCCTCTTCCCGGAGATGCGCGAGATCTTCTTCGACGACGACACCTTCACCGCCGATCGCGAGCGCGCGCGCAAGATCGCGCAGGACCTCGGCACGCTCGGCTACACGTGGTCGACCAACTCGCGCGCCAACGTCGACTACGAGACGCTCAAGATCATGAAGGAGGGCGGGCTTCGCCTGTTCGTGATCGGCTACGAGTCGGGCAACGAGCAGATCCTGAAGAACATCAAGAAGGGCGTCGACATCCGCCGCGCCCGCCAGTTCACCGAGGACTGCCACAAGCTCGGCATCCTGATCCACGGCACGTTCATCTTCGGGCTTCCGGGCGAGACCAAGGAGACCATCCGCCAGACGATCGACTTCGCGAAGGAGATGGACTGCGAGACGATCCAGGTCTCGCTCGCCTCGCCCTACCCCGGCACGCACTTCTACGAGTTCGTCAAGTCGAACGGCTACGAGGTGGTCGACCCGCTGGTCGACGCGGGCGGCTACCAGAAGTGCACGGTGAGCTACCCCGAGATCTCGGCGGACGAGATCTACGAGTCGGTCGAGAAGGCCTACCGCGAGTTCTACTTCCGGCCGCGCTACATGGCGAAGAAGTTCAAGCAGATCGTCTTCGATGCGCACGAGCGGCCGCGGCTGCTCGCCGAGGGCAAGCAGTTCCTGAAGACGATGTGGCACCGGCGCAGCGAGGCCAGGACGCGAGCACCGGGCACCGGCGCGCCGGCCGCGACCGCCTGAGCGCCGCCACGGGGAGCACGGCGCCGTGCTGACGCAGATCATTCTCCTGCTGGTCGCGGTCGCGACGGGCTACCAGCTCTTCAGCCTGCTCTGCGCCTGGGCCTTCGCGCGCTGGCAGCGCCGCGAGCTCGCGCGCCCGCTGCCGTCCGACGACGCGCTCCCGGGGGTGACGCTGCTCAAGCCCCTGTGCGGCGCGGTGCCCGAGACCTACGACAACCTCGCCAACTCCTGCATGCTCGACTACCCGCAGCTGCAGGTCGTGTTCGGCGTCGCGGACGCGGACGACCCGGCGATCGCGATCGTCAAGCGCCTGAAGCGCGACTTCCCCGCGGTCGACATCGAGCTCGTGGTCTCGGCGGAGCGCATCGGCAACAACGCCAAGATCAGCAACCTGAACAACATGCTGAAGCGCGCGAAGCACGAGGTGCTGCTGATCGCCGACAGCGACATCCGCGCGCCCCGCGACTACCTGCGCCGCATCGTGCCGTATCTCGACCAGCCGAAGGCGGGGCTCGTCACCTGCATGTACCGCGCGAGCGCCGGGCGCACGCTCGCGCACCGGCTCGAGGCGCTGTTCATCAACACCGACTTCGGCCCGATGGTGACCGTCGCCCGCCAGGTCGAGCGCATGACGTACGCGTTCGGCGCGACGATCTGCATCCGGCGCAGCGTGTTCGACGAGCTCGGCGGCTTCCGCGCGATCGCCGATCACCTGGCGGACGACTACGAGATGGGCAACCTCGCGGTGCAGCGAGGCTACGACGTCGTGCTGGCACCGGTCGTGGTCGAGACGGTGCTCGACCTGGACCGTCTGGGCGAGGTCTTCAAGCACCAGCTCCGCTGGGCGCGGACGTACCGCGTCTGCCGGCCGCGGTCGTATCTCGCCACCATCGTCACCCACAGCACGCTGTGGGCGACGGCCTACCTGCTCGCCGCGGGCGCATCGGCCGGAGTCTGGGCGGTGTTCGCCGCGGCGGTCGGCATCCGGCTCCTCGCCGCCGGCGTGATCGCGGACCGGATCCTCGGGGTCCGCAGGATCTGGCGCGAGCTCTGGCTCGTCCCGCCGAAGGACCTGTTCATCTCGGCGATCTGGGCGACCGCGTTCGTCGGCCGCAGCGTCCACTGGAGCGGCGCCGACTTCGAGGTATCGCCCGACGGCCGGATGAGCACGCTCGCCGACGGGCGCGGCGTCCCCGAGCCGGTCGAGAACTGACCCGGCGCGCGGCCCCGCTTGCCGGGGCGCGACGCGGTTTCGGTGCTTGCGTGGCTCCTGCGCGGACGGTACGACCGTGCCCGCGGGCCTCTGCCCGATCCTTGTGCAGCCGCTTCCGGTGCGTGCCGGAAGGGGCGGCACGCTGGCCGACCAAGAGCGTCCCTCCCGCCGGACGCGGACTCGCGCACGAATGGCTGAGACCTCTCCTGCACCCTACCGCTGTCACGTCGCCATCATCGGCGGCGCGACCGCAGGCGCCGAAGCCGCGGACAAGCTCGCCGCGGAGGGGGCGCTGTGCGTCGTGTTCGAGCAGAACGAGCGTCCGTACGGCAAGGTCGAGGACGGCCTGCCGCTGTGGCACACGGCGCTGCGCAAGAAGGAGTACGACCTCATCGACGCGAAGCTGCAGCGCCCCGGCGTGCACTTCGTGCCGCGCACCGCGGTCGGACGCGACCTGTCGTTCCGCGAGCTCATCGAGTCCTGGGGCTTCGACCTGATCGTCCTCGCGCACGGCGCCTGGCGCGACCGTCCGCTGCCCGTGGAAGGCGCCGAGCGCCACGTCGGACGTGGCCTCGTCTACCAGAACCCGCTCATCTACTGGTTCAACCACCAGCACGAGCCCGGCTACGCGGGTCCGCGCTACGACATCGAAGACGGTGCGATCGTGGTGGGCGGCGGGCTCGCGTCGATCGACGTGGTGAAGGTGTTGCAGCTCGTCACCACGCGTGACGCGCTCGAGCGGCGCGGCATCGCGGTCGGCCTGCTCGAGCTCGAGGCGGAGGGCATCCCGGAGACGCTCGCGCGTCACGGCCTCGAATGGAAGGACCTCGGGCTGCGCGGCTGCACGCTGTTCTACCGCCGAAGGATCGAGGACATGCCGCTCACCGAGGTCCCGGCGAATGCGAAGCCCGAGCAGGTCGAGAAGGCCGGCGTCGTCCGCCGGCGCATCCTCGAGAAGGCGCAGAGCAAGTTCCTGTTCAACGTCGAGCCGCTCTCGACGCCGGTCGGCCTGCTGGTCGAGGGCGATCGCCTGGTCGGCCTGCGCTTCGCCCGCACGCGCGTCGATGCGTCGGGGCGCGCCGAGATCGTCCCCGGCGAGGAGCGTGAGGTGCGCGCGCCGCTGACGGTGTCGTCGATCGGCTCGATCCCCGAGCCGATCGAGGGCCTCGCCATGCAGGGCGAGCTGCTCCGCATCGAGGACCAGGAGCGGGGCAAGGTCGCCGACTACGAGCAGGTCTTCGGCTGCGGCAACGTGATCACCGGCAAGGGCAACCTGGTCGCCTCGCGCCGCCACAGCGGCCAGGTCGCGGCGCACCTGACGCGGACGATCGCCGCGAGCGCCAACGGCGGCCGCTCGCCGGACACGACGTCGGCGCTGCTCGACAAGGTGCGCGCGCGCCAGCGCGCCGTCGGCTTCGACGGCGACTACCGCGCGTGGATCGAGCGCGTGCGCCCCGAGGGCTTCGCCTGAGCGCGCCCGCTGTCGCGGGGCTTCGCGCACGGCCGCTCCTCGCCGCGCTCGCCGCGCTCGCGGCGACGGCGCTGCTCGCGGCGTGCGGCGACGCGTCCGGCACCGGCACCGCTGCCGCCGATCCCGCCGCGCCGGGACCGTACCCCGTCGGCGTGACCCGCCTCACGCTGCACGACGAGGCGCGCGACCGCACGCTGCTGACCGAGGTCTGGTATCCCGCCGACGAGACCGCGCGCGGCGTGCCGCCATCGCCGGTCGGCGAGTACCTGCCGCCCGAGCTCGCCTTCCTCGCCGACGACGCGACGGTGCCGGTGGTCGCCGTGCGCGAGGCGCCGATCTCGCCCGATGGTCCCTTCCCGCTGGTCGCGTTCTCGCACGGCTCGGGCGGCATCCGCTTCCAGAACACCTTCCAGGTCGAGCACCTCGCGAGCCACGGCTTCGTCGTCGTCGCGCCGGACCACCAGGGCAACACCTTCTTCGATTCCTCCGGCGAGCAGGGCCAGCTCGCGGTCGAGCGGCCGCTCGACGTGATCCACGTCCTCGACGCGTTCAGCGGCTTCACGCACGACCCGGCGAGCCCGTACCGGGGCTGGGTCGACACCGAGCTGCCGTTCGGCGTCACCGGACACTCCTTCGGCGCTTTCACCAGCTTCGCGGTCGCGAGCATGGACGCGCGCATCGGCGCGGCGCTGCCCATGGCGCTCGCCGGTCCGATCTCGGACGGCTACTCCGCGGCGACGTTGCTCATGCTCGCGACGCAGGACAAGACGATCGGCCTCGACGCCAACCAGGCGATCCGCGACGCGTACGAGCTGCTGCCCGGCCCGCGCTTCCTCGTCGAGGTGATCGACGCGGGGCACTACAGCTTCAGCTTCGCCTGCGCGACCGGGCTCGGCATCGGTGACGGCGACGGCTGCAAGACGGGCACGCGCCTCGAGGACGGCTCGCCCGTGACCTTCACCGACCACGCGCGCGTCTGGAGCCTGGTCGACACGTACTCGGCGGCGCTCTTCGGTCGCTACCTCCGTGGCATCGAGGCGTACGAGGAGACACTCGCGACGAACCTCGATCCCGAGATCGTGCGCCATGCTGCGGATCCGGGGCGCGCCGCGAGCGAGCTCACGCTGCCGTTCGCGGCGCTGCCGTCGGCGAACTGAGTCCGCTATCCTTCGTGCATGAGCGACACGCCCGCCCGCGTCGTCAAGGACAACATGATCGGGCTTCGCATGCCCGACGTCGACGTGTGGAGCGAGCGCGTCGTCACCGTGCTCGGCCAGAACCCGGGGCCGTTCACCGGCCCGGGCACGAACACCTACCTGGTGGGCAGGTCGAAGCGCCCGCTGCTGCTCGACACCGGGCAGGGGCTGCCGCAGTACCTGCCGCTCCTCGAGCGCGCGCTCGACGAGCACCGCGACGCGGGCGAGATCGAGCGCATCGTGCTGACGCATGCACACCCCGACCACCTCGGGGGCGTGGAGCAGGTGCGCGCGCGCTTCGGCGCGCTGCCCGTGCTGAAGCGGCCGTGGCCCGGGCTCGACGGCCCGGTGGCCGAGGTCGTCGTCGCCATCGACGACGGCGCGGTGATCGAGACCGAGGGCGCGACGCTGCACGCGATCCACACGCCGGGGCACGCCGTGGACCACCTCTGCTACTGGCTCGAGGAGGAGCGCGCGGTCTTCACGGGCGACGTCGTGCTCGGCGCGGGAACGACGGTGATCCCCGAGCACGGCGGCGATCTCGCCGACTACATGGCCTCGCTGCGCCGCCTGCTCGCGCTCGAGCCCGCGGTGATCTATCCGGCGCATGGCCCGGCGATCCGCGACGCGTCCGGCAAGATCCGCGAGTACATCGCGCACCGCGATCTGCGCGAGGCGCAGATCGTCGCCCTGCTCGAGCAGGGCGTGTCCGACGTCAAGGAGATGGTGCGCCGGATGTACGCCGACGTGCCCGAGTTCCTGCACGCCGCGGCCGGTACGTCCGTGCGCTCGCACCTGCGCAAGCTCGAGCGCGAGGGGCGCGCGCGGCGCGACGGCGACGCGTGGGAGCGCGTCGGGTCGTAGCCGGCTGCGGACGCGGTATCCGCCGGTGGGCGCGGCGCGGCGTGCGCGCCCGCCGGCACGGCGTCACACGACGCCGCGGTGACCCGGCCGACCAGGGCTCGACGCCCGCGCGTCGCAGCCGGTCAGCGGGTGGCGGGGGCGGGGGTGCGGCGAACTCGCCGAGCACGTGCACCAGGCGACGCGAGATGCACGGCGAACGTGACGTGCTCGGCATTCGCCG
>JBFMAS010000758.1:0-12505 GCA_040755575.1 Thermodesulfobacteriota bacterium | reverse complement strand
CGCGGCGGCGGGCTGCGGCTCTGCCGCGACGCGGGCGAGCAGGCGCTCGCGCACCGCCGGACGCGGCGGCACCGCCTGCGCCGCGAAGGCGAGCTCGCTCGCGGCGGCGCGCAGGGCGTCGACCTCCGCACGGAGCGCGGGCGCGCCGCGCAGCCGCTCCTCGAACCCGGCCGCCTGCTCGGGCGGCAGCGCACCGAGCGCGTACAGCGCCGCGCGATCGTCGTCTCCCCTGCCGTGCGGCGGACGCTTCACGACGCGAGCCCTCCCTGCGCCTTGAGCAGCTCGCGCAGCCGGCCGACGCCGAGCCGGATGCGTGTCTTGACGGTGCCGAGCGGCGTCCCGAGCGCCGCGGCGATCTCGCCGTGGCTGAGCCCCTGGAAGAACGCCATCTCGAGGACCCGCCGCTGCTCCTCGCCGAGCCGCTCGAGCGCCGCGTGCACGATGCGCCGGCGCTGCGCGAGGCTCGAGCCCTCCTCGGGCCCCGGGGCGTCGGACTCCGGCTCGCGGGGCGGCTCGGCCGGTGCGGCGTGGCGACGCTCGCCCGCCCCGGCGCGCAGGCGGTCGATGGCGCGGCTGCGCGCGAGCGTGAACAGCCAGGCGAGCGCGCTGCCGCGTGCGGGGTCGTAGCTCGCCGCGGAGCGCCACACCTGGAGGTAGACGTCGCCCGTCACCTCCTCCGCGACCTCGCGGTCGGCGAGGATGCGCAGCGCGAGGCCGTTCACCTGGGCCGCGGTCGCGTCGTAGAGCTCGGCGAGCGCACGCTGGTCGCCCTGCGCGCAGCGCGCGATGAGGCCCGCGGGCGCTGCGTCGAGCGACACCGTGGGGCTCGTACCCTGTGCGGCGGTCACCGGGTCGTCCTTCTCTCGACTCACTACGAGATCCGCGCGGCGTCCGGATCTCGCCGGCTCACGCGAACGCCGGCATGACGCGCTCGACGAACAGCTCGAGGCCGCGAAGATCGAACGGCGCGCGCAGCGCGAGGATCACCCACTCGGCTCCGGCGCGCTGGTACTCGCCGATCCGGTCGACCACCTGCTGCGGCGTTCCGACCAGCATGCCCGGCATCAGGAAGGACAGCGTCTTGCCGAACTGCGCCGCGAGCTGCGCCTCGACGCGCGCGAGGTCGCCCTCGCGCTCGGCCAGAGCCGGGCCGAGGTTGACCGTGCGCAGCACGGCGCGCGGGTCGCGTCCCTCCCGCTCGCACCAGCGGTCGAGGACTGCGCTCTTGTGCGCGAACGCGTCGGGCGCGACGAACGGGATGTTCCAGCCGTCGGCGTGGCGGGCGACCAGGCGCAGCAGCCGCTTCTCGCCGCCGCCGCCGATCCAGATCCGCGGTCGTGCCTGCAGCGGCTTCGGGGCGGAGTACGCCTCGTGCACGCGGTAGTGCTTGCCCTCGAGCGAGGTCCGCTCGTTCTCGAACATGCTGCGCACGACCTGCGCCGCCTCGTCGAGCTGGTCGAGGCGGTCGGCGATCGGCAGGAACGGGATGCCGAAGGCGTCGAACTCCTGCTGGTGCCAGCCCGCGCCGAGCCCGCACTCCATGCGGCCGCCGCTCGCGTGGTCGATCGTCGCGAGAGCCTTCGCGAGCACGGCGGGGTGGCGGTACGGCACGCAGTACACCAGGCAGCCGACGCGGACGTTGCGCGTCTCGCACGCGAGCGCCGTATGCGCCGCGACCGCCTCCAGGCACGGGCCGTCGTGGCCGCTGAACTGCGCCGGGTAGAAGTGGTCCCACACCGACACCCAGTGGAAGCCGCGCGCGTCGGCGAAGCGCCACAGCGTGCGCAGCTCGTCGAGCGTGCAGAGCTGCGGGCCGGTGTGGATGCCGAACTTCATGTCGCGTCTGCCCTGGCGAGCGGCTGCAGGATCGCCTTCCGAACGCCGATGAAAGAGCGTGAAATCAAGGCTCGGAGCGGGAAGCAAGCGCTTTCTGCCGGCGCTCGTCCTGTGCGCGGCGGTGGCCTGGTGGTTCGCCCCGCTCCTCGCCGGCCGCGCGATCGTCGCCGAGCCCGACGCGCTCGCGGCGCTGCTGCCGCTGAAGGCGTTCCTCGCGCGCGCTCTCGCCGCGGGCGAGTGGCCGCTGTGGAACCCCGACGCGGCGCTCGGCAAGCCGTTCCTGCCCGATCTGCTCGCGGGCGCGCTCTATCCCGGCAACCTGCTGCTCGCCGTGGAGCCGTTCTGGCGCGGCCTCAACCTGCTGTTCGTCGTGCACTATGCGTGGACGGCGCTCGGCGCGTGGCTCTGGCTGCGGGCGAGCGGCCTGCCGCGGCTCGCGGCGCTGCTCGGTGCGGTGGTGTGGACCTTCGGCGGCACGATGGTGTCGCTCGGCAACGTGCTGAACCAGCTCCTGTCCGCCGCCTGGCTGCCGTGGGTGCTGTGGGCCTGGCTCCGGCCGCGCGCGCTCGGCGCGAAGGTCGCGCTGTCCTCGCTCGCGATGGGCATGGCGCTGCTCGCGGGCGGGCCCGAGATGGTGCTGGTGTCGGCGGCGGCGCTCGTGCTCACGAGCCGCCACCCGGCGAGCCTCGCCGTGCCGCCGCTCGCGTTCGCGCTCGCGGCGGTCGAGCTGCTGCCGTTCGCGCACTACTTGACGGAGACCTGGCGCGGCGCGTTCGGCTTCGAAGCCGCGACCGCGATGCGCTACTCGGTGCCGCCGGCGGACCTCGCGCAGCTCGCGCTGCCGTGGTGGACGCCGTCGCCCGAGCGCTTCATGCCGCAGATCTACGTCGGTCCGGCGGTGCTCGCGCTCGCGCTGATCGGCGTGCTCGCGTCGCGCGCGGGGCGCCTCTACTGGGGCCCGGTCGCGCTCGGCGCGCTGCTCGTCGTCATGGGCTCGCACACGCCGGTCTACCCGTTCCTGCACGCGTACGTGCCGCTGTCGAGCCTGCTGCGCTACCCGGAGAAGCTCTTCCTCGGCGTGCACGCGCTCGTCGCGGCGGGTGCCGCGGTCGGGCTCGCGGCGCTGGCGGCGCTCGCTCGCCGGCACGGGTTCGGCCGCGCCGCGACGCTCGTCGGCGTCGCCGTCGTCGCCGGCGTGTTCGCCGACCTGGTGCGCGCGAACCGCGACGCGCTCTACGCGCCGGCGCCGGCGGCCATCCTCGAGCCGCCCGCGGCGGCACGCGCGATCGTCGCGGACGCCGCCGCGGGACGCGCCGGCGCGTCCGCGGAAGCGGCCGACAGGTCCGCCCCGCGCATCTTCGCCAACCCGCGCGGGCGCTTCATCCCGCGCTCGCTCGCCGCCGCGGTCGCGCTCGACCGCAACCTGCCCTGGGGCGCGGTCGCGGAGCTCTACGGCCTCGCCAACGTCAACGCGCCGAGCTCGCTGAACCTCGTCAAGCACGAGCGGCTGCAGGAGACGCTCGCCGCCGTGCCGCGCGACCAGGCGCTGCGCGTGCTGGCCGCGCTCGGCACGCAGTACGTGACGAGCTTCGTCTGGCTCGACGGCGCCCCCGGCGTGCGTTCGCTGCCGGTCGAGGGCGAGGCGATCGGCGTGCGCGCGTACGCGCTCGACGACGCACGCCCGCGCGCGTTCGTCACGCGGCGGATCGAGACGGCGCCGGACGCGGCGCGGGCGCTCGAGCGCTTCGTCGCGGCGGCGGGCGCGGGCGGCGAGGACGTCGCGGTGCTGGAGGAGGGCGGGGTCGCGAGCCTCGGGCGGCAGGCGCCGCCGCGCGGCGTCGCGCCGGCGGGCGGGCGAGACGCGGTGCGGATCGCCCGCGAGCGGCAGAGCGAGCTGGTGCTCGAGGTCGCGCTGGAGCGCGACGGCCTGCTCGTCGTGAGCGACACGTTCCTTGCCGGCTGGCGGGCGTCGGTCGACGGCGCGGACGCGCCGCTCCTCGAGGTGAACGGGCTCGTGCGCGGCGTCTGGCTGCGCGCGGGCTCGCACCGCGTCGTCATGCGCTACGTGCCGCCCGGCTTGCTGGCGGGGGCCGGCGTCTCGGTGCTCGCCCTGGCGCTGATCGGCGTCCTCGCGCGGCGTGCGCCCCGCATGGTGGCGAGTCGGCCCGCGGACGCGGCAGCGCGAGGTGCGCTCGGCGAGCCGCGGCGTGCCGCGACGGACGTCGATGCGGGCCGTCCGCATCTCCCCGCACCGACCAGCTGATCCACTACGCGCGCCAGGACGGGCTTCGTGATCACGCCGCGGCGGTGACCGGTCGCCCGGCGACCCGCGCTCCTCGACCGCGCCGCCGGCGCGGCGGCGCCCACGACGAGCGGCAGCGTGCGCGGCTGCATGCCGGCTACTCCTCGCAGCCGGACTGCGCCTCGCCCGTTGCGCAGACGTCGAAGCCCGGGCCACCGGCGAGCTGGTCGATGCCGGCTCCGCCGAGCAGCAGGTCGTCGTCGCCGCCGCCGCGGAGGGCGTCGTCGCCGGCGCCGCCGAGCAGGCGGTCCGGGGCGGCGCCGCCGTTCAGGCGGTCGCGTCCGCCGCCGCCGAGGACGAGGTCCTCGCCGGCGCCGCCGAGCAGCAGGTCGTCGCCCGACGAGCCGAGCAGCAGGTCGTCGCCGCCGTTGCCGCGCACGACGTCGTCTCCCTTCCCGGCGAGGACGACGTCGTCGCCGCGCCCGGCCGAGACCCGGTCGTCGCCGCCGCCCGCGTCGATGCAGTCGTTGCCGCCGCGCCCGCTGATGACGTCGTCGCCGCCGAGGCCGCACAGCACGTCGTCGCCCTGGGTCCCGGTCAGGACGTCGTTGCCGGCGGTGCCGCGGATCGCTCCGCGTGCGCCGCAGTCGCACGCCGCGCGCACGGCCGGCTCGGGATCGTAGACGTCCGGGATGCCGTCGCCGTCGGCGTCCGTGTCGAGGAAGGCCGGCACGCCGTCGCCGTCGACGTCGGTGCGCGCCTCCTGCGAGTCGGGGATCTCGTCGCCGTCGGCGTCGCCGTCGCGGCAGTCGGGCCGGCCGTCGTCGTCGGTGTCCTGGTCGCACCGGTCGACGCTGTTCGGCAGGCCGTCGCCGTCGCAGTCGAAGCTGCTGCACGGCGGGAGCTGCTCGACGTCCAGGAAGAGCGACGTCGTCGCCGTGCGGACGAACGGCGTGACCTGGATGTCGGGCCGCTCCGGGCCCGCGAAGATCGGCTCGCCCTTGGCGGGCAGGGTCTTGGCGCCGACGTCGCACCGGAGCCGCACCTCGTAGACGCCGCGCCCGACGTAGGCGCCGAACGGGACGGCGTGGCCCGCGTACGTCGCCTCGTGCGGGATCGCGAACGGCACCGTCGAGCCGTCCGGCCGGCGTACGGTGCCGTCGAGGGTGACGTCGCCGTCGAGGTTGGTCTCGAAGTAGACGCCCGCCGTGATCAGGGTCGGCGCGAGCTCGCGCTGCACGCGCGGCAGGAGGTCGACGAAGCAGTCGGGGCGCGGGTTCTCGACGCTCGCCAGGACGGTGAAGTGCTGCGGGTCCGGAGACGAGCTCGACACCGTCAGCGTCCACGTGCCCGGCGCCGGGTCGGTGGTGCGGAAGCGGCAGTAGTACGGATCCGCATTCTGCTTGCACGAGGCCTGCTCGAAGACCGAGCCCGAGGGACCCTCGAGCGAGAAGCTCACGTCCCAGCCGGCCATGCGCGGCGTTGCGCCCGGCGATGAAGATGCCGAGCGCCTCGGCGCCGACCTCGACCGGGATCTCGTACTGCACGGGGTTCGCTCCGACCACGCCGTCGGTGCGCGGCAGCGCGAGCGCGTCGCCGGCGTAGATCGCGGCGAGCTCGGCGTAGATCGCCGGCAGCTCCTCGCCGGTCCGTGCCTGGAGCATCTTCGCCGGGTCGGCGGCGATCTCCGCCATGAGCTGCTCGTCGGCCGTGTCGCCGATCGGGATCGTGAAGATGCGCGGCAGGCCGCCGACGTCCTCGATCGCCTCCTTGAACGCCTGCGCGCGCTGCAGCGGATCGGGCCCGACGTTGTTCTTGCCGTCGGACAGGAGCAGGATCGTCTGCGTCTTGCCGGGCTCGAGCGCCGCCAGGAACTCGTCCCTCGCGCGCGCGATGCCGGCGCCGATCGCGGTGTCCCCGCCGACGCCGAACGCGTCGATGTCGTCCTTGAAGGCCTCGACGTTCCCCGGGCCGAGCGGGCCGAGCGCGCGCTGCACCTTGGTGGTGTCGTTGAACAGCACGATGCCGAGCTCGAGGCCGACGTCCTGCTGCAGGGCGACGAAGGCGCGCGCGGCGGCGCGCGCGAAGTCGGCGCGGCTCTGCGCGCAGGCGTTCTCGTCCGTCGCCCCGTCGCCGTCGTCGTCCTTGCCGTTGTCGCAGATCTCGTCGGTCCCGGCCGCGACCGACTTCGTCATGCTGCCGGAGCGGTCGAGCAGCAGGACGACCTGGTCGAGCGCGCCGATGTTGTTCGAGAACTGCGGCTGCACGTCACGGCAGGATTCGGGGCCGACGTCGGGCAGCCCGGCGGGGACGTCGAACACGCCGGGGTACAGGCGGGCGATCGTCTCCCAGTCCGACTCGCCGTGGACGAGCGTCTGGTGCGAGCCCTCGTAGCGGCCGGTGTCCTCGTTGAAGCTCATCAGGCAGTCGGCCGGCGCGTTGGGCATGCACTCCATCGGGCACACGGTGTTGGTGCCGCGGCGGAGGTCGTGGTTGGCCGGCGTGCTGAACTCGCTGTAGGCGCCGACGCGCACCGACGTTCCGTCGCCGGTCGAGCTGCCGATCTCGATGCAGGACCTCCCCGGCGCGCAGTTCTCGTCGATGCTGCACACGATGCAGTCGGGATGGTCCTCGGTGTCGCACGCCTCCGGGTCCGCAGTGACCAGGCAGCGCGTGATGCCGGAGCCCATCAGCGAGTTGTTCCGCGCGTCGAAGGCGACCGTGGGGTCGATGATCGGCGCGTCGAAGCCCTCGCCGATGCCGCAGTCCTCTCCCAGGAAGGGGCCGGAGCGCGGCGCTTCCGAGTACTGCTCGCCGAGCGCGAACAGGTAGTGCCCGAGCTCGTGCGCGAGGACCGCCGAGTTGAGGCCGTCGGACTTCCACAGCACGTGCTGGCCGAGCAGGCCGAGACCGGGCAGGACGTCGATGGCGACGCCGTTCTGGTCCTCGACCAGGAACGCGCCGCCGGTCGAGCGGCCGGGCTGGAGCGTCACCCAGACGTCCGCCTGGTCCTCGCCGACCTGGCCCTCGAGGAACCCGACGTCGTCGATGATCAGCTGGCCGTCGGTGGCATCGCACAGCAGACGGGCCGCGCCGGTGAACGCGTCCTCGACCTCGGCGAGGAACGCCTCGCCCGGCGGGAAGTCGAAGCGGACGAGCAGCGCGGCGCTGCCGTCATCCGCGAGCAACCCGGCCCCCGCGTGCGCCGGCTGCGGACGACAAGGGACGTGCAGGAACGCGAGGACGGCTGCGAGGACGATCCGAGCGACGAAAACCTGAGCACTGCGCATGGCACTCCTCGTTGCCGCCCGACCGGCGAAGGACGGGCGGGATGCTGCTCCACTCGTCCTCGAGGCGTTCGTTCCCGCCGACCGGGTGTTCGTTCGCGCCGAACGTCGCCCGGCGGCGCGGGTCTTCCTCGTCGCGCAGGGCCCGCGGCCTGTTCACGCCGGCCGTTGCAGGCAGCGCCCGCCGGGCGCCGTCACGTGATCCGACGCGTCTCGCCGCCGCGCCGCGGCGCGTAGGAGCAGCGCGCACCCGTCCGGATCGTGTCGCCGAGGTGCTGGGCGAGTGCCGGGTGCTCGCGGCGGATGATCTCGATCGCCGAGCGCACGAGGCGCCGCGCCTTCACCCGCGCGCGCTCCGCCGCGCGCTCGTCCTCGCCCGACGTCCCGGCGTCGCCCTCGACCGCGCGCACGAGCTCCGCGCACGAGACGGCCCGCCCGGGGTTGCGCACCAGGACGTCCAGGCAGCGGAGGCTCTTGGCGTCGCGCAGCAGCACGCGGCGGCCTTGCCAGAAGGCGGTCCAGGCTGCGCCGTCCCGGTGCAGGATGCCGCCGTCCCCGTACGGTGCAGGCCCGGCCGCCGAGCGCTGCATCGCCGAGCGCACGGCGTCGGCCTGCACGCGCAGGCCGGCGAGGCCGAGCTCGTCGGCGACCGCGGCGGCGTCGTCGAGCATCTCGCGCGCTCGCTCGCGCGCGCCGTGAGCGAGCAGGCAGCGCGCATGGGCGATCCGCGTCCGGGCCGCGAGCACGCGCATGCCGAGGCGCTCGCTGGTGGCGACGGCGGCCGTGAAGTGACGCGACGCTTCGTCCCAGCGCTCGAGCAGCGCGGCGAGACAGCCGAGGTGGTGGCGCACCGGCCCGAAGCAGTAGATCGTCGCCGGTCCGGCGAGCACCAGCCGCTCGGCATACGGGGCGAGGAGCGCGTGCAGCTCGGCCGCATGGCGCGGCTCGCCGAGGAGCCACGCGGCCTCGGCGAGGGCGCCGGCGCAGAACAGGAAGGTCACGTCGCGGCGCAGCGCCGCGAAGCGCCCGGGCGCGAGCTCGTCGATCGCGGCCAGCGCTTCCTCGCGCCGGCCGATCTCCGCGTAGAGCTGGGCGAGCGCTGCGGGCCACACGGCGCCCATGACCTCCTGCGCCGTCAATTGCCGAATCCCGCCCTCGAGCTCGCCGAGGCGGTCGCGCTCGCGCAGGATCCCGAACCACAGCGCAGCGGCGAGGCGGCCGGGATCCTCGTGCTCGACCTCCTGCGCCTGGACCAGCATGCGGCCGCATTCGGCCTCGGCCTCGTCGAGCCGTCCCCGCAGTAGCGCGAGCTGGCTGCGAAACGCCGGCGCGAGCCAGCGGTAGCGCGGCAGGCGGAGCTCGTCGATCAGCGCGAGGAAGCGCTCGAGGTCCTCGCCGAGCGCGGCCTCCTCGCCGCGCTGCAGGGCGTCGCCGAGCCGCCACTGGAGGGTGGTCAGCTCGAGCTCGCGGTCGCCGATCGCGCGGGCGAGAGCGACGATCTCGTCCTCGAGAGCGAGCCGCTCGTCGAGGTTGTCGGGGTCCGCGACCGCGACCACCCGCGCGAGCAGCGCGTAGCCGAGGGTGGCGGGGTTGCCGAGCCGGCGCGCGGAGGCCAGCGCCTCCTCGGAGAGCCGGTGTCTGCGCTCTGCCGCGTCCGCCCAGTACAGCTCGGTCGCGAGCCGCGCGAGGAGCCGCGTCCGAAGCGGCCGATCTCCGGCCCCGAGCGCGGCGACGGCTTCCTCGAGCAGCGAGACCAGGGGCGTGCTGGTGCGCCCGAACTCGGTCCACATCGGACCGAGCCCGGTGTCGCCGTGCTGCTGCGCCGCGCGGGCGAGGAGCTCGACGTCGGCGAGCACCCGCGCGATCGCGGTCGCCTCGCGCAGCGCCGCGCCGGCCTCCTGCCGTCTTCCGCAGAGCTTGTACGCCTCGCCGAGACCGAGCAGCACCTCGCAGCGCTCGCGGCCGGCGAGGTCCGCGCGCGCCATCAGCTCGAGCGCCTTGGTGAAGCCTCGCGCCGCTTCCTCCCACGCGAGGTGGCGCATCGCGTGCTCGGCCGAGCGTCGCATGTAGGCGATCGCCTTGGCGGAGCCGCCGGCGGCGACCGCCGACTCGTAGTGATGCGCCAGCTCCGAAAGCGGCGGCTCGAGATCCATCCCGCGCATGGCCTCGAGGCCTTCGCCGACCCGCAGGTGCAGCGCCGCGCGCTCGCTCGGAGGCGTCTCGAGATAGAGCGCCTCGCGGATCAGCGCGTGCGAGAAGCGATAGCGGCCGGGCGAGTCCGTCGGGCCGACGATGCCGTTGCGCACCGGCGCCGCGAGCCGGTCGAGGATCTCGCCGTGCCCGAGCCCGCACGCGTGCTCCAGGCACGAGAGGTCGAAGTCGCGCCCGTTCACCGCGGCGGCGCGCAGCACCGGGCGGCAGGCTGCGGGCAGCGGCGCGAGCCGGCCGTCGATCACGCCGCGGATGGTCTCCGGCAAGGGCAACGGACGACCGGGGTCGAGAGGCCGACCGGCGGGAAGGACGCGGGCGAGCTCGTGGACGAACAGAGGGTTGCCCTCGGAGTGCCGGTGGACCGCGCCGAGGAGCGCGTCGTCGACGACCTGCCCGAGGAGCTGGCAGAGGAGCGTGCCGGTCTGGCGCAGGTCGAGCCCGCGCAGCGTGATCCGGTGCCCGTGCCGGGCGAGGTCGAGGATGAGCGGCAGGATCGGAGCCGTCGGCCGGCTCTCGCGCTCGCGATGGCAGCCGACGATCAGGACCCGTGTGTCGCGCAGCTCGCGCGCGAGGAAGCGCAGCAGGAGAAGCGACGCGGCGTCGGCCCAGTGCAGGTCGTCGAGCAGGATGAGCAAGACCCGGCGGGCGGACGCGCTCGCCAGCAGCCCGGCTACCGCGTCGAAGAGCTGGAAGCGCGCTGCGTCGGACTCGGGCGCCGCGGGCGCGACGGCCTCCCCGACCTGCTCGACCCGCCCGGCGAGCTCGGGGACGATGGCGGCCAGGTAGGGTGCCCCCGCGCGGCCCGTATCGACGCCTCGCGCGAGCGCGGGCAGGAGCGCACGGATCACCTGCGTCCAGGGCCAGTAGGGGGGCGCGCCCTCGCCCTCCCAGCACGAGCCGCGCAGCACGCTCGCGCCGCGCGCCGCGGTCAGCGCTGCGAAGACCTCGGCGAAGCACGTCTTGCCGATGCCGGGCTCGCCGGCCACGAGGTAGAGAGCGCCGCGCCCCGCCGCGGCCTCGTCCAGCGCCGTCGAAAGCTCGGCGAGCTCGCGCTCGCGTCCGACGAAGAACGGGATCTCGCTCGCCATGGCGCGCTCAGAGACGCCAGTCGATCGGCGTCGCGCGATCGGGCTCGTAGCTGCAGAACGTGCCCGTCCGGATCGTCGCGCCGAGATGCGCGCCGAGCTCGGAGTGCGCGTCCGCGATCCGGCGGATGGCGGCCTGGATGGTGCGCGTGACGTTCAGCCGCGCGCGCTCGGCCGGGGACTTCACGCGCCGGTCTCGTCCCCCGAGACCGAGCGCGCGCGCGAGCTCGCCTGCGAGAGTCTCGATCTCGCCGCGCAAGCGCTCGACGCGTCCGAGGTCGTCGAGCTCCTCCGCCTCCTCGAGCTGCGCGCGCAGGTCGTCGAGCGCTCGCCGGTACTCGCGCCTCGCCCGCGCGTCGAGGACGCTGCCCGCGTCGCCGAGCGCGGCGCCGTGACCGCGCTCCTGCTGCATGCCGTCGCGTCCCGGCGTCGCATCCGTCAGCTCGAGCGCGTGGATGCTCTCGCCGGGATGGCGCAGGAGGACCGCGAGGAGCCGCAGCCCCTTCCTGTCCTCGAGGCGAGCGGCGCGGCCCCGGTACTCGAGGAGCCAGATCTGCCCTTCGCGCCGCAAGACGGCGTCCGGCGCTGCGAGCCTCGGCGTGGCTGCTTCGACCGGCGGCGTGGGCGCGGCCGCGTCGCTCGCGAGCCGCTCCGCGTCCGCGAGCAGGCGCGCCATGCCGAGCGCGCGCGCGGAGCCCTCCGCCTCTTCGAGGAGAGAGCGCGCGCGCTCGCGGTCCTCGAAGGCATTGCGCCGCAGGAGCGCGTTCGCGCAGGCGAGCTGCGTGCGGACGAGGAACGGCGCTGCCCCGAGGCCGGCGCAGGTGTCGAGCGCGCGCTGGAGCTCCTCGATCGCCTCGTCGAGACGCGACGTGGCCGCGGCGAGCAGGCCGAGGTAGTAGGCGACCGGTCCGAAGAAGAAGGCCGTGGCGTCGCCGATCAGCACGTTGCGTCCGCGGTAGGGCAGCAGCAGCTTGCGCAGGCGCTCCGCTCGTCGGGCGTCGCCGAGGCCGGCGCACGATTCGGCGAGAAGGGCCATCGCGGTGGGCCAGGTCATGTCGCGCGGCAGCTGCTCGAAGCCGTGCCGGTCGACGGCCTCGATCGCGGCTCGCGCCTCGGCCGCCCGAGCGCTCTCGACGAGGAGGCAGGCGAGACCCGCACGCCACGCGTGCGCCTCGGGGCGCTCGGCGACGTAGCGCCGGATCATCCCGGCGAGCTCGGCGAGGCGTCCCTGCTCGCGTCGCAGGACGAAGAGCAGGGCGCCGACGAACGCGCGCACGATCTCCGCCGACTCCCCGGCGGCGAGGATCTCCGGGACGAGCCGCTCGACCTCCGCGAAGCGGCCGCGCAGCAACGCGAGCTGCGCCTCGAGCCCGCGGGCCTGCCAGAGGTAGCGCGGCTCGCGCAGCTCGTCGATGAGACGGATCACGTCCGGCACGTCGCCGTCGAGCGTCGCGGCGTCGCCGAGCTCGAAGCGGTCGCCGATCCTCCACAGCAGGGCGACGACCGAGTGCTCGCGGTCGCGCTCGGCCTCCGGCCGGTCGAGGATCTCGTCGGCGATCGCGAGGCGCTCGCCGACGTCGTCCATGCTGTCGATCGAGAGGCCGCGCGCGAGCAGCGCCTGTGCGAGGGCCGCAGGATCGCCTAGCCGGCGCGCCATCTCGATCGCCTGGCGCGCGAGCGCGTCGCTCTCGTGCCGTCCGCCGGTCATCCAGTAGAGCTCCGGGGCGAGGCGCGCGAGCAACCGCGCGCGCAGGACGTCGTCGCCGCGCGGCAGGCCGTCGAGGGCCTCGCGCAGCAGCCCCACCACGGCCTCGTCGCTGTGCCACGGCTCGGTCAGCGCGCGC
>JBFMAS010000757.1:0-3085 GCA_040755575.1 Thermodesulfobacteriota bacterium | reverse complement strand
GCCCACGCCGACGGCGACGCCGCTCCCGACCACGCTGCACATCGCGCCCGACGGCGACGACGCGCGCACGCGCGAGCAGGCGGCGTCGCCCGACACGCCGTGGAAGACGATCCGGCACGCGGTGAGCCAGTCGGTCACGGGCGACGTGCTGCTGGTCGCGCCGGGCGACTACCTCGAGACGGGCTTCATCCAGACCAAGGTGCCGGGGATCGAGATCCGCGGAGCCGCGCCCGACATGGACGAGATCGACCGCTCGCAGATGCGGATCAGAGTGCCGGCGGGCAGCGACGTCTTCCGCATCCGCCACGCGGACGTGCTGCTGGAGAACCTGTGGATCGACGGCGGCGAAGTGGGCATCAAGGCCTTCGGCAACGCGACCGGGCTGCGCATCGTCGACGTCGCGGTCACGAGCCCGGTGCAAGAGGGCATCAAGCTCAACAAGACCAGGGACGTCGAGATCCGCGGCTCGATCGTGACCGGCGCCGGCAAGAGCGGCATCTGGACGCGGAAGGCGAAGAACCTGCTGCTGCGCGACCTCGACGTCTACGCCAACGAGTCCGGCCTCTACCTGCGCAAGGGCAGCGGCGAGGCGCAGTTCCTCACCATCCACGCCAACCAGAACCGCGGCGTGCGCGTGCTCAACATGACGCTCACGCTGCACCACAGCCTGATCACCGGCCACGCCGGCCACGCGGGCCTGTTCGAGGAGGGCAGCGCGCCGGTCACCCTGCACAACGACCTGTTCTTCGGCAACGGGAACGACATCAACGACGACGCCACGCCGGTCGTGGTCAACCCGCCGGATACGCTCGTCTTCGACGAGGACCCGATGTACCTCGACGCGGACGGCCCCGACGACCAGCTCGGCGGCGCGGGCTGGGGCGACGACGAGCTGTTCCTGCAGCAGCCGCCCGCCGGGCCGGGCTTGAGCCCGGCGGTCGACAAGAGCACCTTTACCGCCGTCGAGCTCGAGGTGACGGGCTCGACGGAAATGGCTGGTGCACCGGACGTCGGCATGGCAGACTTCGGAGCGCACCGATGAAGCTCCCGCGACGGATCGTGCTCGCGCTCGCCACCGCGATGGCCCTCGCCATCGGCGCGCCGCCGCTCGACGCGTTCGCCGGCAAGTCCGGCGAGGGCGGTCGGGTCTACAGGCCGTCGCGCCTGCGCACGCCGCGCGAGCCGCGGCCGCCGGGACGCCGGATGCAGCGGGCGCCGATTCCCGAGCCCGAGCAGCGGATTCCGCTGCGCTCGTCGGCGCTGATCCCGAACCCGGAGCCGAACAAGCGCGGCGGCAGCGGCTACGTCCGGCGCGGCAAGTACTTCTACGAGACGCCGAAGGACATCGAGCTCAAGCGCGTCAAGGGCCGCGGCGGCTACCGGCCCGCGGTGCCACGACCCGAGGTGTTCGGCACCGAGCGTCGCGCCAAGGACGGCCGCCGCCGGTAAGGTCGACGCGCGAGACGTCGAGGAGCGCGGCCGTCGCGGCCGCGTCGCCTTGCAACGGCGCTCCGTTCTCGCGATAAGCCCGCATGGCATCGCTCGAGGGAGCGCGCGCGCTGGTCGTCGGCGTCGCGAACGAGCGCAGCATCGCCTGGGGCATCGCGCAGGCGCTCGCGCGTGAGGGCGCCCGCCTCGGCTTCACCTTCCTCGGCGAGACGCTCGAGCGCCGCGTGCGGCCGCTCGCGGAGAGCCTCGCCGCCGACCTGATCGCGCCGTGCGACGTGACCGACGACGCGCAGATCGACGCGCTGTTCGCCGAGGTCGACCGCGTGTGGGGCGGGCTCGACGTCCTGATCCACGCCGTCGCGTTCGCCAACCGCGAGGACCTGTCGGGACGCTTCGTCGACACCGGCCGGCAGGGCTTCCACCTGGCGCTCGACGTGAGCGCCTACTCGCTGGTCGCGCTCGCGCGCGCCGCGCTGCCGCGCATGACCGGCGGCGGCAGCATCCTGACGCTCACCTTCGCCGGCAGCCAGCGCGTGTTCCCGAACTACAACGTGATGGGGGTCGCCAAGGCCGCGCTCGAGGCGTCGGTGCGCTACCTCGCGGCGGAGCTCGGCGACGCCGGCATCCGGGTCAACGCGATCAGCGCAGGGCCGATCAAGACGCTGTCGGCGGCCGGCATCAAGGGCTTCCGCGACATGCTGCACTACGCGGGTGAGCGCGCACCGCTCAAGCGCAACGTGACGCCGGACGACGTCGCCGGCGTGGCGCTCGCTCTGGTCGCACCCGGCGGCGCGGGGGTCACGGGTCAGGTGATCTACGTCGACGCCGGCCTGAGCATCCTCGGCGTGTGACGGCGCTCGCCGTGCGCGTCACCGGGAGCGACGCGTGAGCCTCACCGCGTGGCTCGTGCTGATCCTCGCCGCAGCCGCCGGCGCGGCCCTGGTGCACAAGCTGAGCAGCTGACCGCGGCGAGCACGGCTCAGCGCTTCGCGCGCGCGACCGTGATCTCGCTGCCGCTCGCGCGCTCGAACGCCGCGACCGCGATGTTGTAGTCGCGGAGCTGCTCGTAGTAGTGGCCCGAGACCTGCGCGTAGTTCGACAGCCCCTGCAGGATCTCCGCGGCGTCGCCGATGCCGATGTCGAAGTTGGTCACCGACAGCGTCAGGATCGCGCGGCCGGCGCTGCGACCGTCCTCGAGCTTGTCGAGCGACGCCTTGGTCTCGAGCACCTTGGCGTAGGCGGTCTCGAGCTCGAGGGCGAGGCCGTCGTGCGCCTGGCGGCGCAGCGCCTCGAGCTTGCCGAGCTCGGCGCGCGTCGCCTCGACCTTCGCCGCGGTGATGTGGAAGTTGAGCGGCCAGCGGATGCCGAAGACTCCGCCCGGGCCGCGCTGGTAGTTGAACTGGTCCCAGGCGAACGGGTTCAGCTGGCGGTCGTTGCGCGGCGCGTAGCTGTAGCTGAAGGTGCCCGTCAGGAAGAAGGTCGGGAAGTAGTCCGCCTCGATGGTCTTGACCTCCTCGGCCTTGGCCGCGATCCCGGCCTCGATCTGCTTCCACGCCGGGCTCTTGTCGTAGAGCTGGCCGAGGTAGTGCTCGAGCGGCTCGAGGCTGATCTCGACGGGCTCGAGGAGCCGCTCGAC
>JBFMAS010000756.1:0-5089 GCA_040755575.1 Thermodesulfobacteriota bacterium | reverse complement strand
GGCCGGCCGCACAGCTCGTGCAGCGCGGCCGCGACCGCCTCGTCCTCGCCGGCGTGCGTCGAGGCCGCGATCACGACCGGACGGCCGAGCGCGGCGAGCGGCGCCAGGAAGGCGGGCGGCTCGGCCGTGCGGCCGTCGCCCTTGAGCGAGCCCGTGACGACGACTCGCGCCGGTGCGACGCCGAGCGCGAGCAGGCGCTCGCGGTGCTCGTCCGCCTGCACGCAGAAGCGCGTGACCCGAGACAGGACCGCGCGGGCGAAGCGCGGGAACCGCGCCAGCGTCCGCGCCGCGCCGGCCGACAGCCGCCCGCTCACCTGCACGGACGGGACGCCGGCCCGATCGAGCGCCGTCAGGACGTTCGGCCAGAGCTCGTTCTCGCTGAACAGGAACAGATCGGGGCGCACGCGCCGGACCACCCGGCCGGCGACGCCGGGCACGTCGATCGGGAAGGTGACGACTCTGGCCGCCGGCACGAGCCGCCGGGCGTGCTCGCAGCCGGTCGAGGTCTGCGCCGACATCACCACCGTCCCGCCCGGGGTCGCGCGCTGCCAGCGCTCGACGAGCGGCACGATCCCCTCCACCTCGCCCACCGACGCGCCGTGCGCCCAGAGCAGCGGGCGCGCGTCGCGCGCCGGCCAGCCGAGCCCCAGGCGCCCGCCGAGGCCGCGCCGCCAGGTCGGCCGCACGAGGCAGAGCAGCGCTGCCAGCGGCGCGAGCACCAGCGTGAGCACCGTGAACAGCACGTTGTAGAGCACGATGCCCGAGCCCCCGTACGAGCGCCGGCCGCGCGGCCCCGCGCCGGCGGGCTCAGTAGACCCAGCTACCGCGCTCGTATCGGAAGAGCTCCGTGACCTCGGTCCGCTCGACGATCTCTGGCTTCTGAGCGAGGGCATCGACCTGCGACGTGCCGCTGAGGCGAAGCTTGAGCTCGTGGTAGATGACGCGTCCGATCGGCGTCGTATCGGCGTTCGAGATCTCGGGGATCTGAATGTTCGTCGTGTCGTATCCAACGTACTCGCCAACCACGCCCCGCTCCCCCGGCTTCCACTCGATGTGCGCGATGTTGTGCCGCTCGCGCGCCCTGAGCTTCTCCATCCAGGTGTCGCAGAACTCCTTGAACTCGACCTTCAGCTCCTCGGGCGTCGCCTTCGCCGCCGATCCCTTCTTCTCCTTCGCCACGGCGGAGACGCCGCTGGCTGCAACGAGAGTCAAGCCCACCACGGCAACCAGGACCGATGCCATCCCCCGCATAACGCTTTCCCTCGCTTCGTGCCCTCTCACGATTCCAGACGGTGCGCAACGCCCTCGATATACTGGAGCGTGTGCTCCGGCGCGACGCCGCATGCGCGGTCGGCCTGCCGCACCGCCCGGTTGAGGCGCTCCTCGAGCGCGACGCGCGCCGCCTCGAGCGTCGCCGGCGCGGTGTCGCGCGAGACCCGGATCGGCTCCTCGACGATGTAGGTGACGTGCGCGCCGGGCAGCGGGATGCAGAGCCAGTCCCAGCTCCGCGACAGCACGCGCGCGCGGCTCGCCGCGTACGCGACCGGGAAGATCGGCGCGCCGGTCGCGCGCGCGAGCTGCACCGCGCCGCTCTTCGCGCGGCAGCGCGGGCCGCGGGGCCCGTCGGGCACAATCACGAGGTCGCGGCCGCGCGCGTGCGCGGCGAGCAGGCCGCGCATGCCGCCGACCCAGCCCCGCGTGGACGAGCCGCGCACCACCTCGATGCCGAGCAGCTCGATCGCCCGCGAGATGAGCTGACCGTCGCGGTGGCGGCTGTTCATGATGCACGCGCCGGGGCCGCGGTACGCGAACGGCATCATCACCATCCGGCCGTGCCAGAAGGCGAGAATCGACGGCTCGTGGCCCGCGAAGCGCTGCAGCAGCTCCTCGGCGCCCGGGCCGGTGAAGTCCTTGCGCGTCGTCCAGCCGAGGACGCGCAGGACGACGAACAGCAGCGTGCCGCCGACCAGGATCAGGATGCGGTCGCGCAGCGACAGCGAGCCGGCCGACCGCACCGCTCGCCGCGCGGCGGCCTCCGGCTCGCTCATGCGAGGCGCAGCTCCGGCTCGTCTCCGGAGGCCGCGGCCGGCGTCGCACCCAGCATCTGCTGGTCGTGCAGCCGCCGGTAGGTCGTGCCGCGCGCGAGCAGGTCCTCGTGCGTGCCCTGCTCGAGGATGCGGCCACCGCCGAGCACGACGATGCGGTCGGCGCGGCGGATGGTCGCGAGACGGTGCGCGATGACGAGCGTCGTGCGCCCCGCCATCAGGCGGTCGATCGCGTCCTGCACGAGGCGCTCGGACTCCGAGTCGAGCGCCGAGGTCGCCTCGTCGAGGATCAGGATCGGCGCGTTCTTGAGCAGCGCGCGCGCGATCGCGATGCGCTGGCGTTGCCCGCCCGACAGCGTCACGCCGAGCTCGCCGACCACGGTGTCGTAGCCGTCGGGCAGCGCGCTGATGAAGTCGTGCGCGTTGGCGGCGCGCGCCGCGGCCTCGATCGCCGCCTGCGACGGCTCGCTGCTGCCGTAGGCGAGGTTCGCGCGGATGGTGTCGTTGAACAGGAAGGTGAACTGCGTGACGATGCCGATCTGGCCGCGCAGCGAGGCGAGCGACACGTCGCGCAGGTCGACGCCGTCGATGGTGATGCGGCCCGAGGTCGGGTCGTAGAAGCGCGGGATCAGGTCGGCGAGCGTCGACTTGCCGCCGCCGCTCGTGCCGACCAGCGCGACCGCCTCGCCCCGCCGCAGCACGAGCTCGACGTCGCGCAGCGCGAAGTCGTCGTCGGCGCGAGGCTCACGTCCGCCGTCCGCGTCCGGCGGCACCGCGCCGGTCGTCGTCACGTTGCCGCGCGGCGGGTAGCGGAAGCTGACGCTCTCGAAGCGGATCTCGTGTGCGAACGGCGCCAGCGCGTGCGCTCCGGGGAGCTCGCGCACGTCGCTCGGCTCGTCGATCAGCTCGAAGACGCGGTCGGCCGAGGCGAGGCCCTGCTGGATCACGCCGTTGACCTTGGCCAGCCCCTTGAACGGGTCGTAGACCAGGATCAGCGTCGTCAGGAAGCCCATGAACTGGCCGGGCGTGCGCCCTCCTTCGATCACCGAGTAGCCGCCGTAGAGGACGACGCCCGCGATGCCGAACGCGGCGAGCATCTCCATGATCGGCTGGATCAACGCCTTGGCGCGCGACGCCTTCATGTAGAGGCCGAACAGCCGCCGGTTCTCGGCGGCGAAGCGTGTGCGCTCGTACTCCTCCATGCCGAACGCCTTGACGATGCGGTTGCCCTGGATGGTCTCCTGCAGGAGCGCCGTCAGCGTGCCGAGCGTCGCCTGGCCGCGCCGCGAGTAGCGGCGCAGGCGCTGCGACAGCCGCAGCACCGGCATCACCGACAGCGGAAAGACGACGAAGCCGATCAGCGCGAGCACCCAGTCCATCCAGAACGCGACCGTCACCATGACCACCAGCGAGGTGCTGTCGCGCAGCAGCGCGACGCTCGCGTCGGTGAGCGAGTTGCGGAGCTGGGCGACGTCGTTGGTGATGCGCGAGACGATCGTCCCGGTCGGCGTGCGGTTGAAGAAGGACAGCGGCAGGTACTGCACGCGCTGGTTCATCTCGTCGCGCAGATCGGTGATCACGCGCTGCGCGACCCACTCGGTGAAGTAGCTGTTGGCGTAGCCGGCGACGCCGCGCACGACGAAGACGCACAGGATGACGACCGGCAGCCAGTACAGCATCGCCAGGTCCTTCGCGCCGAAGACGTCGTCGAACACGCTCTGCACGAGGAACGGCATCGCGCCGTTGGTCGCGCTGAACAGCAGCATGCAGCCGATCGCGATCGCGAAGCGCGGCCAGACGTACGGCCGCAGGTAGGCGAGCAGGCGGCGGTAGATGCGCTGCGACGTCATGCCGTGCTGCGGTCCTAGCGAAGTCGTCAGGGGGTCACAAACCTCGTGCCAGCATGCCCGCGGCGATGCGCGCGGCGCGGCGCGCGGCGCCGGGCTCGCCGAGGAGGCTGCGCACCTCGGCGAGGTCCGCGCGGATGCGCGCCGCGAGCTCGGGGTCGTCGAGGATGCGCCGCGCCTCCGCGGCCACCCGCTCCGCCGTGACCTCGTTCTGGATGAGCTCGGGGACCGCCTTCTTGCCGAGGACCAGGTTCGGCATGCCGATGAACGGCACGCGCACCAGCATGCGCGCGAGCGCGTAGGTCACGGGCGCGAGCCGGTACATGACGACCATCGGCCGCTCGAGGAGCGCCGTCTCGAGCGTCGCGCTGCCCGAGGCGAGCAGCACGACGTCCGCCGCAGCGACGAGGTCGTAGGTCTCGCCGCAGACGATCGGCATGCCTGCCGGGCAGAACGACTCGGCGAGCGGACGGAGGCTCTCGTGCGCGAGCGCGACGGCTGCCTGCACGCCGAGCCGTGCGACCGCCTCGACCATCACCGGCAGCAGCTCGCGCACCTCGGCGCCGCGGCTGCCCGGCAGCAGCGCCACCAGCGGCCGCTCCGGGGCGAGGCCGTGCCGCGCGCGCGTCTGCGCCGGATCGCGTGCCGCGCGCACCGTCTCGAGCGCGGGGTGGCCGACGAAGGTCACCGGCGCGAGGCCGCGATAGAGCTCGGCCTCGAACGGAAACACCACGGCGAGGTGGTCGACGCGCTTCGCGAGCGTGCGGACGCGGTAGCGCCGCCACGCCCACACCTGCGGGCTCACGTAGTACAGCACCGGGATCCCCGCGCGACGCGCGACCTTGGCGAGCCGCAGGTTGAAGTCGGGGAAGTCGATCAGCACGACGAGGTCGGGCCGCCCCGCGCCGTCGCGGCCGGTGATCGCGCCGCGCACGCGCCGATACGAGCGCACGATCGAGCCCACGCGCCCGAGGAGCTCCGTCACGCCCATGGTGGACAGCTCGGCCGCGTCGACCAGCACCTCCATCCCGGCGGCGCGCAGCTTCTCGCCGCCGACGCCGACGACGCGCACGTCGGGCACGAGGTCGCGCAGCGCGCGGACGAGCTCCGCGCCGCGCAGATCGCCCGAGGCCTCGCCGGCGACGAGCAGCACGGTCGGCCGCGTCGCGCGCTGCGCCGCCGCGCCGGCCGGTCCGG
>JBFMAS010000755.1:0-13954 GCA_040755575.1 Thermodesulfobacteriota bacterium | reverse complement strand
CGGCGCCCGCGATGCGGCGATGGACGCCGCGGCGGGTCTCGTCCGAGGCGGCGTCGTACGCGGCCGAGGCGAGCAGCGGGTGCGCGAAGCGCACGCGCCCCTCCTGGACCTCGACGACTCTCGCCCGCGCGGCGCACGCGAGCGCGGCGTCCGCCGCGTCGCCCACGACGCGACGGACGAGCTCCACGGTGGGAGCCGACGAGGTCGCGGCGACCAGCAGCGCCGTCCGGACGTCCGCCGGCAGGCGCTCGAGACGGCGCTCGACGAGGCTCGCGAGCGTCTCGGCCGTGAACAGCGGCTCGTCCTCGCCGGTCCGGGCGGCGCTCTCGACGAGCGCGCGAGCCAGCTCGAGCGCGAAGCAGGGGTTGCCGCCGGTGGTCTCGACGATGCGCCGCAGGACCGGCCGCGGGAAGCCGAGGCCCAGGTGTGCGCGGATCACGTGGTGCAGCGCCGTCCCGCCGAGCGGCTCGAGCCGCACGCGAACGACCCGCCCCGGCCATGCGCGAGCGAGCGCGATCCGATCCGCCCTCCCTCGCTCACCGGCGCGAGCCGCCGCCACGACGCCGACGCGACGGTCGTCGATCCGACCCAGCGCGAATGCCAGTGCCTCCGCGGACGCGCGGTCGAGCCACTGCTGGTCGTCGATGGCGAGCACCAGCGGCGTCGCGGCCGCGAGCAGCCGCAACGCCGCGAGCGCGGCGGCCGCGACGGCGTGCGCGCTCGGGGCGGGCACCTGCGCGCTCGACCGCACGAGGGCGACCGCGAGCGCGTCCCGCTGCGAGGCAGGGAGCCGCGGCAGGACGTCGCCCGCCACGGGACCGAGGAGCTCGGCGAGGCAGGCGAAGGCGACCTTGGCCTCCGCCTGGGTGGCGCGGCACGACAGCAGCACGAACGAGCGCTCGCGGGCGCGAATCGCGGCGTGGCGCCAGAGCGTCGTCTTGCCGATCCCCGGCGGCCCTTCGAGCAGGAGCCCCTGCGGGTGCCGCGTCAGGCGGTCGAGGAAGCATTCGATGGCATCGAGCTCCTCGCTTCGACCGACGATGTGGCCCGCAGTCATACAGCACAGACCGTCGAGCGCCCTTGCTGCTCCCTGCCGCCGATCGCGCCGGATCGTCTCTCACGGCAGAGCGTGTGTCAATACGGTTTCGTTGTTCGACGCCGTTCGCCGAGCGGGCGTGGCCCTGGGCCGATCGCACGTCGAACCGTAGGAGTACGCAATTGACGGACCCGCGGCGTTCGAACATCCCGAAGCGTCCGCGGGGTCGACGCACGTCGACCGGCGCCCGACGGACCGGCTCGCATCCGCCTCCGCATGCGCTTCGCCCTGCTCCGGATCCCCAGCGCGACGCCGAGCCGCACCGCGCGCACGAACGAAGGAGGAGAGAATGCAAGGGATCGGGAAGAGGAATGGCCGCTGGCTTTCGTGCCTGCTCGCGCTCGCCGCCGTCTCGGGCGGCGTCGCGCACGCGGGCCTGCTGTCCGGGCTGGTCGCCTGGTCGCCGAACTGGACGCTGGGCGGCGTGCCGACGCAGCTCATCGAGGTGCCGGCGGCGGCGCCGTTCGGCATCACCACGTGTCCCGGCGTGCGGCCGGGCGCGATCGTCAACAGCGACGTGGGCCAGTGCAGCTTCAACTTCCTGTTCGCCGGCAGCGACGGCGCGACCTACATCGGCACCGCGGGGCATTGCATCCTCGGCGAGTCGCCGATCGGCGGCGACGTCGGCGAGGAGAGCTGGGCGCCCGGAGACGGCCCCGAGGCGCGCGACGCGAACGACGTCCGCATCGGCGAGTTCGCGTACGCGATCCTGCAGGACCCGAAGGACTTCGCGCTGATCCGCCTCGACGAGGGCGTCGCCGCGAGCGCGCAGATGTGCCATTTCGGCGGCCCGACGGGCGTCAACGACGACGTCACGTCGAGCCTGGTCGTGCTGCACCACTACGGCAACGGCATCGCGATCGGCAGCGTGCTGCCGGCGCGCACCGGCCTCGCGCTCGGCATGCCCGATCCGGACCACGTGTTCGCGGAGGCGGTCGCGCTGCCGGGCGACTCCGGGAGCGGCATCATCAGCGACGACGGCCGCGCGGTCGGCGTCGTGGTGACGGTCGGCGTGCACACCGGCAGCATCGGCACCGGCGGCGTCGACGCCGGCGTCGTCGGCATCACGCGGCTCACGCCGCAGGTCGAGCGCGCCGAGGACGTGCTCGGCATCGGCCTCGGGCTCGTGACGGCGCCGCCGCTCTGAGCGAGGCTCGCGCACGGGGCCGCCTCGCCGCGGGGCGGCCCCGTGCGACTCGACCTCGCGCGCCGCTGCCGGCCTCCGGTCTCCCCGGCCCTGCGTCAGGCGGGCCGCGGCACGACGCGCCTGCCGTCGTGCGTCAGCCACAGACGAACGAGCCGCAGCGATTTGATCCGCCAGGCGCCGTCGGGGCCCTTCTCGTACTCCTCGAAGTAGTGCCCGCGGCCGTGCACGACCAGAGCCGGCGGGTCGCCGGGGAGCTCGAGGTGGTCCTCCATCGCCCAGATGCCGCGCGCGCGGCCCGGGCCGGTGATCTCGATCTCCGGCATGTGGCCGTGGTGCACCGTCACCGCCTGGCCGACGGCACCGCTCACCAGCGCGACGATCGCCTCGCGACCCGCCGCGACCGCGTGCGGCGCGTCGTCGCTCGAGTCGAGGCGGCCGTCCTCGGTGAACAGCTCGCCGAACTCGCGCCACCGCTTCTGGTCGAGGAAGCGGAAGTAGCGCGCCTTGAGCTGACGGATGGCCTCGAGCTCGATCGGATCGTGTGGCTGCACGACGTCTGCGGGACTACCGCTTCCGGGCGAGCGCGTCGAGCACCAGGGTGAGCGCGCGGTCGAGCGCCTCGTCGCGCGACGTCGCGTCGCTGCCGAGGCCCCAGTCGCGCAGCGCGCCGAGCAGCGTGCGGACGATGAAGCGCGCGAGCTCGCCGGCCGCGATGTCGTCCCGCACCTGGCCGCGCGCCTGGCCGATCTCGACCAGCGGCTGCAGCAGCTTGTGCGGCGTCGCCTCGAGACGCTCGGCGCTGGTGCCCATCTCGTCGATCGCGCGCCCGGTGAGCTCGCGGTCCCAGGTCTTGCCCCGCACCACGGTGTCGACGATCTCGGTCAGCGCCTCGGCGAAGCTCGCGCGTCCGACGAGCTCGGGCAGCATCTCGCGGATCCGCGCGAGGCGCTTCCAGCCGTACTCGAGCAGCAGGTCCTCCTTGCGGTCGAAGTAGACGTAGAAGGTCCCCTTGGCGACGCCGGCGGCGGCGACGATCGCATCGACCGTCGTCGCCTCGAAGCCCTGGCCGAGGAAGAGCTCGTTCGCCGCCTCGCGGATTCGCGCCCGCGTGCGCTCGCCGCGCCCGCGGCCCCGCGCCGCGCCGCCGACGCCGCCGCGCACGGGCTTGGTCCGGGCCTCTGCTGCGGCGCTCATCCGACCTCAGTCGGTAAACGTAAATTCGGATGGGCGCAATACTTATCCTCGAACGGAGCAAAAATGGACCGCGGTCATATTGACTGCGGTCATGTCGGCCGGTAGCGCTGGACGGGCGGCAGGTTGCGAGCGAGGTCGAGCATGGCATCGGCAAGCACGGGCATCGTGTTCCCCGGCCAGGGGGCGCAGCGGGCGGGCATGGGGCGCGACTTCTTCGCCTGGTCGAGCGCCGCCCGCGACGTCTACCAGGAGGCGTCGGACGCGCTCGGCCTCGACCTGCGGGCCCTCTGCTTCGGCGACGACGAGCGCCTCGCGCTCACCGAGTACGCCCAGCCCGCGATCCTCAGCACGGAGATCGCCATGCTGCGCGCGGCCGCTGCGGAGCTCGGGCTCGCGGGAGGCTCGTTCGGCGGCCACAGCCTCGGCGAGTACACGGCGCTGGTCGCGGCGGGCGCGCTCCCGCTCGCCGACGCGGTCCGTCTGGTGCGCGAGCGCGGCCGGCTCATGCAGCAGGCGGTGCCGCCCGGCCGCGGCGGCATGACGGCGGTGATCGGCGATGCGCTCGACTGCGACGCGATCGAGCACGCGACGCGCGGCGTCGCGGTCGCGATCGCCAACGACAACTCCTCGAGCCAGGTCGTGCTGTCCGGTCTCGCCGCCGACCTCGCGACGGCGCGCGCGCGCATCGCCGCCGCTCTCGGCGCGACTGAGGTGCGCTTCGTCGAGCTCGAGGTCAGCGCGCCCTTCCACTCGCCGCTGATGGCCGCGATCGAGCCGCGCTTCGCCGAGCTGCTCGGCGGCGTGCGCGCTCGCCTCGACGCGGCGCACGCCGCGCGCGTCACGTCGAACTTCACCGGCTCGTTCCACGAGCCGGACGTCGACGCGGTGATCGAGCGGCTCGTGCAGCAGCTCTGCGGCACCGTGCGCTGGCGCAGCAACATGCTGGCGCTGCAGGCGCGGACGGATCGCATCGTCGAGATCGGGCCGAGACGCCCGCTGCGCGCCTTCTTCAAGACGATCGGCGTCGACGTGCACGCGATCACCGACGTCCGCTCGGCGACCCGCGTCGCCCGTCAGGAAGTCGACCGATGAGCGAGCGCCACGACGACTGGACCGGCTACTGGGCGCTGATCCTCGGCGGCTCGAGCGGCTTCGGCCTCGCCACCGCGCACAAGCTCGCCGCGCACGGCATGAGCCTGTGCCTCGTGCACCGCGACCGCCGCGGCGCGATGGCGCGCATCGAGCCCGAGTTCGAGAGGCTGCGGGCGAGCGGCGTCGAGCTGCTCACGATCAACACCGACGCGCTCGACCCGGCGGCTCGCGCCGGCGTCCTCGACCGCCTCGAGGGCGCGATGCGCCCTGCCGGACGCGTCCGCCTGCTGCTGCACTCGATCGCGTTCGGCAACCTGAAGCTCCTGGTCCCCGAGCGGCCGAGCGAGCGCGCCGCGCTGCCGGCGCTGGCGCGCTCGCTCGGCGTCGACCAGGCGCGCCTCGCACGCGCCGTCGACGAGCTGTTCGCGAGCGGGCTCGACGAGCTCGTGTCGATGGCGAGCGCGCCGGCGTACCCGGCGAGCGCGTTCCTCGACGAGGAGGACTTCGCGCGCACGATCCACGCCATGGGCACGAGCCTCGTCGCCTGGACGCAGGACGTGCTCGCGCGCGGCCTGCTCGCGCCCGACGCGCGCGTCGTCGGGCTCACCAGCGAGGGCAACAGCGTCGCGTGGAAGGGCTACGCCGCGGTCGCGGCGGCGAAGGTCGCCCTCGAGTCGGTGGCGCGCGCGATGGCGGTCGAGCTGGCGCCGTACGGGGTGCGGGTGAACGTCGTGCAGGCCGGGATCACCGACACACCCGCCCTGCAGGCGATCCCCGGCAGCGAGCACTTGAAGGCGCAGGCCAGGCGGCGCAATCCGTTCGGCCGCCTCACGACGCCGCAGGACGTCGCGAATGCGGTCTACCTGCTCGCCCGCGACGAGGCGGCCTGGATCAACGGCGAGGTCCTGCGCGTCGACGGCGGGGAGCACGTCTCGGGTACGGTGTCGTGAGCCTCCACCTGCACGGGCTCGGCCACTTCCATCCCGAGAACGAGATCAGCAACCGCTTCCTCGAGGAGCTCGACATCGGGACCAGCGAGGAGTGGATCGTCGAGCGCGTCGGCATCCGCTCGCGGCGCACCACGCTGCCGCTCGACTACATCCGCGAGACGCACAACCGGGACCCGCGCGCCGCCGTCGAGGCGACGCTCTACAGCCACGCCGAGACGGGACGTCGCGCCGCCGAGATGGCGCTCGCACGCGCCGGCGTCGACAAGCGACGGGTCGGGCTGCTGGTCGCCGGCTCGTCGGTGATGGACACCGCGACGCCGGCCGAGGCATGCAACGTCGCGCGCGCGCTCGAGCTCGAGGTGCCCTGCCTCGACGTCAACTCGGCGTGCACGAGCTTCTTCGCGAACGTCTGGCTGCTGTCGATGATGGACCCGGCGCGGCTGCCGGACTTCGTGCTCGTCGTCGTCCCGGAGGCGGTGACGCGCTCGGTCGACTACCGCGACCGCGCGTCGGCGGTCTTGTGGGGCGACGGAGCGGTCGCGGCGGTGCTGTCGACGCGCATCCGCGGACGGGCCGAGATCGTCGACAGCACGCTCGCCTCGAGCCCCGCCGGCGCGGACAAGGTCGTCGTGCCGCGCACCGGCCACTTCCGCCAGCACGGCCGCGCCGTGCAGATGTTCGCGATCAGGAAGACCTGCGAGCAGCTCGCCCGCCTGCGCGGCGCGTACCGCTGCGAGGGACGGCGCTTCCACTTCGTCGGCCACCAGGCGAACCTGCGGATGCTCGAGGCGGTGCGCCGCGAGTGCGCCATCCCCGAGGACCGCCACCACGCGAACGTCGAGTGGTACGGCAACACCGCGGGAGCCGCGGCGCCGTCGGTGATCTCGATGCGCTGGGACGACTGGCGCGCGGACGACGACGTCGCGGTGGTCGGCGTCGGCGCGGGGCTCACCTGGTCGAGCTACCTGCTGCGCTTCGGCGGCGGAGCGCCGGCGTCGTGAACTACGCCGAGTTCAAGGAGCGCGACGCGTTCGGGCGCGAGGATCTGCTCGCCTTCGCGCACGGCCGCCTGGTCGACGACGCGCCGGACGGCTTCGACATGCGGCTGCCCCTGCCGCCGATGCTGATGCTCGATCGCGTCGTGACGATCGAGCGCGACGGGACGCGGGGACGCGTCGTCGCCGAGCGCGACGTACGGCTCGACGACTGGTTCTTCCAGTGCCACTTCGCGGGCGACCCGGTGCAGCCGGGCTGCCTCGGCGTCGACGCCGTCTGGCAGCTGCTCGGCTTCTACTGCGCCTGGCGGGGAGCGCTCGGCGCCGGACGCGCGCTCGGCTGCGGCGGGATCGAGCTGTCGGGGCAGATCCGGCCACGCGATCGGGTCGTGCGCTACGACGTCACGGTGCGCCGCTACGCCGCGCTCGCCGGCGCGGGCGCCGCGCTCGCGATCGGCGACGCCGTCGTGCTGGTCGACGGCGAGCCGATCTACGAGATCGCGGGCGCCAAGGCGGGCATCTTCCGCGACCTCGCGTACGCCGACTACCCGCGTCCGTCCCGGCGCTCGCGCGGCGGGAGGATCGAGCGGTGAGCGTCGCGACGAGCGGGACGCCGGCGCGCGTGCCGGCCGAGCGTCCGGTCGCGCTCGTCACCGGCGGCGGCACCGGCATCGGCGCCGCGTGCTGCCGGCGGCTCGCGGCCGACGGCTTCCGCGTCGCGGTGCACTACCGCTCGAGCGAGCCGCAGGCGCGGGAGGTCGCGCGCACGCTGCCCGACGCGCTGGTCGTGCGGGCCGACCTCGCCTCCCCGGCCGAGCTCGACGCGCTGGTGCGGACGCTCGCCGAGCAGGCCGGACGCGTCGACGTGCTGGTCAACAACGCCGGCCTCACCGTCGACCAGACGATCGCCTTCATGAAGCTCGAGGACTACGACCGCGTCGCCGCAGCCGCGCGGGGTACCTGGTACTTGACGAAGCTCGTGCTGCGCCGGTTCATGCTGCGCGCCGGGCGCGGCCGGATCGTCAACGTCTCGAGCGTCGTCGGCTCGACGGGCAACGCGGGCCAGACGCCGTACGCGATGGCCAAGGCGGGACTCGACGCGCTCACCAAGTCGCTCGCCAAGGAGCTCGCCGGCACCGGCATCCTGGTCAACGCGGTGGCCCCGGGCTTCGTCGCGACCGAGATGACGGCGGCGCTGCCGGCGGACCTGCGGCAAGCGGTGCTGAAGCTGGTGCCGCTCGGTCGCATGGGGCAGCCGGACGAGGTCGCGGACGTGGTCTCGTTCCTCGCGACGCGCGCGAGCTACGTGCACGGCACGGTCGTGCACGTCAACGGAGGCATGTACGGTGGCTGACGCACCGACACGAGCGGACGTGCTGGCCGCGATCCCGCAGCGCGATCCCTTCCGCTTCGTCGACGAGATCCTCGAGCTCGACGACGAGCACATCGTCGCCGCGCACCGCTTCCGCGCCGACGCCGACTTCTACCGCGGCCACTTCCCGGGCGACCCGGTGACGCCGGGCGTGCTGCTGGTCGAGGCGATGGCCCAGGCGGGCGTGGTCGCGCTCGGCATCCACCTGGTCGCGCGCGAGTCCTCTCTCGACGAGGCGAAGGCGCTCGTCAGCGTGTTCACCGACGCGAGCGTCGAGTTCTCGGGCGTCGTGCGGCCCGGCGAGCGCGTCGTGATCCGGGCGCGCAAGGTCTACTTCCGGCGCCGCAAGCTGCGCTCCCAGGTCGAGATGCGACGCGAGGACGGGACGCTCGTGTGCAGCGGCACGCTGTCCGGGATGGGGATCGCGCGATGAGGCGCCGGGTCGTGATCACGGGGCTCGGCGTCGTCGCGCCGAACGGCGTCGGCGTGCGCGATTTCGCACGCGCCCTGCGCGACGGCGTCTCGGGCATCCGGCGCGTCCCGGAGCTGGCCGAGCTCGGCTTCGGCTGCCAGGTGGCCGGCGTGCCGCAGGGGACGGACGAGCCGTGCGCGGCGAGCTTCGCGCCCGACGAGCTGCTCGCGATGAACTCGAACCACCGCTACGCGTGCCTCGCCGCGCTCGAGGCGTGGCGCGACGCGGGGCTCGCGGTGCCCGCGCGCGACGACGAGCGCGTCGACTGGAGCTCGGGCGCGATCCTCGGCACCGGCATCGGCGGCATGGACACGATCGCCGAGAAGGTTGTGCCGCTGACCGACGCCGGCAAGGTGCGGCGGCTCGGCAGCACCGTCGTCGAGCAGGTGATGGCGAGCGGCATCTCGGCGCGCGTCTCTGGCCTGCTCGCGCTCGGCAACCAGGTGACGACCAACTCGAGCGCCTGCAGCACCGGCAGCGAGGCGATCGTCGACGGCATGCTGCGTATCCGCGCGGGGCTCGCCGAGCGCATGCTGTGCGGCGGCTCCGAGGGCGCGAGCCGCCACATCTGGGCCGGCTTCGACGCGATGCGCGTCCTCGCGCGCACCTCGAACGACGCGCCCGAGCGCGCGTCGCGGCCGATGAGCGCGAGCGCGGCGGGGTTCGTGCCGGGCGCGGGCGCCGGCGTGCTGCTGCTCGAGAGCCTCGAGTCGGCGCTCGCGCGCGGCGCGCGCATCCACGCCGAGGTCGCGGGCGGCTTCGTCAACTGCGGCGGCCACCGCGGCGGCGGCAGCATGACCGCGCCCAACCCGGACGGCGTGCGGCGCTGCATCCGCGCCGCGCTCGACGACGCCGGCGTGGCGCCCGACGAGGTCGATGCGATCAACGGCCACCTCACCGCGACCGGCGCCGACCCGCGCGAGGTGCGCGCCTGGGCGGACGCGCTCGAGCGGCCGCCCGGACGCCTGCCGCCGATCACGTCGACCAAGTCGATGATCGGTCACGCGCTCGGCGCGGCGGGCGCGATCGAGTCGGTCGCGGCGGTGGCGATGCTCGGCGAGGGCTTCGTGCACCCGTCGCTCAACTGCGAGGACCTGCACCCCGAGATCGAGCCGTGGGCCGAGGCGATCGCGCACGTCGCGCGCCCGATGCCCGGGCTGCGCGTCGTCGCCAAGGCCGGCTTCGGCTTCGGCGACGTCAACGCCTGCATCCTGTTCCGCCGCTTCGATGCATGAGGAGGAGAGCCATGACGCAGCAAGAGACCTTCGCCAAGGTGGTCGACATCCTGAAGCCGCACGTCAAGAACGAGGCCGCGCTCGCCGAGGTGAGCCTCGACACCAACATCCTCGAGGACCTGAAGGTCAACTCGGCCCGGCTCGTCGACGTCGTCCTCGCCTTCGAGGACGAGTTCGACATCGAGATCGCCGATGACGACGTCGACGCAGTCAACACGGTCGGCGACGCCGTGCGCCTCATCGCGAGCAAGCTCGCTGCCTAGAGGGGAGCCGCGGGCGCCGTCTCCGCTGGCGCGCGCGAGCCGGGCGGCGCTGCACCTGCAGCTCGCGGTGGCCCGCGCCACCGCGCCGCTCTGGCTGCCGGCGGCCGTCGCGCTGATGCGCTTCGGCTTCCGCTGGCGCGTCGAGGAGCTGGCGGCGACGCGCGCGCGCTTCCGGGAGATCTGGGGCGAGGGGCGGCGCCCGGTGCTGATCTGCGCGAACCACCTGACGCTGCTCGACTCGGCGGTGATCGCCTGGGCGCTCGGCTCGCCGTGGTGGTACCTGCGGCGCTTCGCCGCGCTCGCCTGGAACGTCCCCGAGCGGCGCAACTTCGCGTCGTCGCGCCTGCAGCGCGTGCTCGTGTACCTGATGAAGTGCGTGCCGATCGAGCGTGGCAGCGACCGCAGGGAGGTCGCGGCGACGCTCGACCGCCTGAGCTACCTGCTGTCGCGCGGCGAGGCCGTGCTGATCTTTCCCGAGGGCGGGCGCAGCCGCACGGGGCGCATCGAGCGCGAGGGCGGCGCGACCTACGGCGCCGGCCGGCTCGTCGCCGCGACGCCGGGCTGCAGGGTGGTGTGCGTCTACCTGCGCGGCGAGCGGCAGCGGACCTGGAGCGCGCTGCCGGCGCGCGGCGAGCGCTTCCACGTCCGCCTCGACGTCCTCGAGCCGGCCTCTTCGCACCGCGGGCTGCGGCGCTCGCTCGACCTGTCGCGCCAGGTCCTCGACCGGCTCGCCGACATGGAAAGGAGCCACCTCGATGCTCGGTAACGACGTGGTCGATCTCGCCGACCCCGAGACGCGAGCCGGCGCGCGCCATCCGCGCTTCGACGCGCGCGTCTTCACCGCCGCGGAGCTCGCGGCGTTGCGGGCGAGCGCCGAGCCCGAGCGCCTGCGCTGGCTGCTGTGGGCCGCGAAGGAGGCGGCCTACAAGGCGGCGAGGAAGGACGACCCGGCCGTGACGTTCTCGCCACGCGCCTTCGCGGCGTGCTTGACGTCGCGCGACCGCGCGACGGTTCGCCACGGGGCGCGCCTCTTCGCGGTCGCGCTCGACGCCGACCGCGAGCGTGTCCACGCCGTGGCGGCCATCGAGCCCGGCGACGCGTCCGGCGCGCGCCTCGCGGGCTGCGAGCGAATCCCGCTCGAGACGCAGCGCGATCCGGGCCGCGCGGTGCGAGCGCTCGCGATCGCGCGCGTCGCGCGGCTTCTCGGCGTCGCCGAGGCGGAGCTCGCGATCGTGCGCGACGGCCGCATCCCGCGCCTGGTGCGCCCGGGCGGCGCCGGCGTCGGCGACCTGTCGCTCGCGCACCACGGCCGCTTCGTCGCCTTCGCCTGCGAGCTGCCGCGCGCGTCGCACGGGCCCTGGAGCGTCACGTGAGCCGGCCGATCGCGGCGCTCGCGATCGTCAACCGCGGCGAGGCGGCGATGCGCTGCGTCCGCGCCGTCAAGGCGCTGCGCGCGCTCGAGGGCTCGGCGCTGCGCGCGGTCGCGCTCTACACCGACGTCGACCGCGACGCACCCTTCGTGCGCCAGGCCGACGCCGCGCACCGCCTGCCGTCGCCGCGCGGCGAGGTCGCCGCCTACCTCGACCACGACCTGCTGATCGCGGCGCTGCGCGCCGCGCAAGCGGACGCCGTCTGGCCGGGCTGGGGCTTCGTCGCCGAGGACCCGGCGTTCGCCGACCGCGTCGCGGCCGAGGGGATGCGCTTTCTCGGTCCGCCGGGCGACGCCATGCGGCTCCTCGGCGACAAGATCGCCGCGAAGAGGCTCGCCGAGCGGACCGGGGTTCCGGTCGCGCCGTGGAGCGGCGACGCGGTGCAGGACGCCGCCGGGGCGGAGCGCGCCGCCCGGACGATCGGCTTCCCGCTCGTCGTCAAGGCCGCGGCCGGCGGCGGCGGCCGCGGCATCCGCGTCGTCGAGCGCGCGTCCGAGCTCGCCGAGGCGTTTCGCGGCGCGGCAGCAGAGGCACGCGCCGCGTTCGGCGACGCGCGCGTGTTCCTCGAGCGCAGGATCGCGGGCGGCCGCCACGTCGAGGTGCAGATCGCGCGCGACGAGCACGGCCACGCCGTGGCCTTCGGCTGTCGCGATTGCTCGGTGCAGCGGCGCCACCAGAAGGTGATCGAGGAGGCGCCTCCGCCCGGCCTCGCGCGGCCGCTCCTCGAGCAGCTCGTGCACGCGGCGCTGCGCCTCGCCGAGCAGGTGGGCTACGTCGGCGTCGGCACGGTCGAGTTCCTGGTCGCGGGCGAGAGCTTCTTCTTCCTCGAGGTGAACCCGCGCCTGCAGGTCGAGCACGGCGTCACCGAGACGCTCACGGGCGTCGACCTGGTGCACCTCCAGATCCGGATCGCGCGCGGCGAGAGCATCGCGGGCATCGTCGCCGAGGAGCGCGGCTGCGCGATCGAGGCGCGGGTGTGCGCCGAGGACCCGGCGGCGGGCTTCCTGCCGGCGCCCGGCCGCGTCGCCCGCTTCGAGCCGGCGCTCGGCCCCCGCGTACGGATCGACGCGGGCGTCGCCGCGGGCGACGTCGTGCCGGCCGTCTTCGACTCGCTGATCGCCAAGGTGATCGCGAGCGGCGAGACGCGCGACGACGCACGCGCGCGCCTCGTCGCCGCGCTGCGCGACCTCGACCTGGTCGTCGAGGGCGGCGCGACCAACAAGGGCTGGCTGATCGAGCTGCTCGACAGCCCGGAGCTCCGTGCCGGAGGCGTCGACACGGGCTGGCTCGACCGCGCCGCCGCGTCGGGCGCGATCGCGGGCGGCGCACTCGCGACCGAGTCGCTGGTCGCGGCCGCTATCCTCGCCTACCAGAGGCGGCGCCGCGACGCGCGGCGCAACTTCTACGCCGATCCGGCGGCCGCCGCACCGTCGCGCGCCCCGCTGTCCGCCGGGCAGGAGCTCGAGCTCTCGCACCTCGGCGACCGCTACCGACTGCTGGTCCATGCGCTCGGCTCGTGGCGCTACCGCGTGCAGCTCGACGGGCGCTCGCTCGTCGCGACGCTGCGCGAGCGCGACGAGCACCTCGCTGTGCTGTCCCTGGGCGGCCGCACGCTGCGCGTCCTGCACGATGCGAGCGAGCTCGGGATGCGCGTCGAGGTCGACGGGCACGCCCACTTCTTCGGCTGGCAGACCGCCGGCGAGGTGCGGGCCGTCACGCCGGCGATGGTGGTCGCGGTCCACGTCGCGCCCGGGGACACCGTCGAGGCCGGTCAGGCGATCGGCTTGCTCGAGGCGATGAAGATGGAGCTCGCCTTCGCGGCCCCGCTCGCGGGCGTCGTGCGCGAGGTGCGCGTGCGCGCCGGGCAGCAGGTCGCCGCCGGCGACGTGCTGCTCGTCGTCGAGCCGTCCGGCGCGGCGAGCGCGGACGGGCCGGGCCGCGGGCGCCTCGTGCTGCCGGAGGAGGCCGATCCGCTCGCGGCGCCGGCGCTCGCGGATCCGACGACGCGCGCGGCGCTGCGCGCGGAGCTCCGCGCCGTGCTGCTCGGCTACGACGCGGACCGGCAGCGCCTCGAGCGCGTCGTGTCGCTGCTCGAGAGCCTCGCCGCGGACGAGCTCGCGCCCGACGCGCGGCGAGACCTCGCGCGGCTCCGCGACGAGGTCGTGCTGCTCGCCGATCTCGAGCAGCTCTTCGTGCGCGCGCCGCGCATACGCGAGGACGGCTGCACGGAGCCGTCCAACGCGGCGCGGCTGCGGCTCTACGTGCGCCGCATGCGCGCCGGCGGCGCCGGGCTGCCGGACGCGTTCCTCGCGCTGCTGCGCCGAGCGCTCGCCCACTACGGCGTCGTGGAGCTGACGCACGACGACGCGCTCGAGCGCGCCGTCCTGCGCCTGTTCGCGACCCGCGCGGCGGCGGCCCTGCGGCGCCGCGTGGCGCGCGCGCTGCTGCGTGCGCTCGGCGAGCTCGCGCGCTGCGACTCCGTGCTCGACGAGGACGCGACGCTCGGGGAAGCGCTCGGCACGATCGCCGACATGCGCGAGGTGGTCGGCGACGAGGTCGCCGACGCCGCCATGGAGACGGCGCACCTCGCCTTCACGGCGCCGGCGGCCGCGCGCCTCGCCGCGCGCGCGAGCCGCGCGATCGACGCGTCGCTCGCGACCGCGCGCGGAGGAGCGGCGCTCGCCGGCGACGCCGTGCTCGATCTCGCG
>JBFMAS010000754.1:0-4964 GCA_040755575.1 Thermodesulfobacteriota bacterium | reverse complement strand
GCGACGAAGAACGGATTGCCGCCCGTCGCGCGATGCACGGCCGAGACGAGCGCCGCCGCGGGCTTCGTGCCGCCGCTGCCCGCGAGCAGCCCCGCCACCTCGTCCGCGGCGAGCCCGCCGAGCGCGACGCGCTCCGCGGCGTGCGCCACCGCGGCGAGCAGCTTCGGGGCCGAGGTGGTCGCGGACAGCTCCGCCTCGCGGTACGTGCCGAGGAGCAGCACGCGCGTGTCGCGCAGCTCTCCCGCGACGTGGTCCAGCAGCAGCAGCGACTCGCTGTCGGCCCAGTGCAGGTCCTCGAGGACGACGGCGAGGAGCTCGTCCGCACCCGCCCGCCGGACGAGCGTCGCGACCGTGTCGAACAGCCGGAAGCGCGCCGCCTCGCGGTCGTCCTCGTCGTCGAGCGCCGGCGTCTGCTGGTCGCCGAGCGCCGGCACGAGGCGCGCGAGCTCGAGGCCCGCGGCGCCGGCGAGCTGGCGCACGCCTGCCACCGAGCGGTGCCGGATCAGGCCCCGCACCACCTGGATCCACGGCCAGTACGCCGGCGCGCCCTCGGTCTCGTTGCAGCGCCCCCAGTCGACGCGCTCGTGCGCCAGATCCGCGAGCAGGCGCTCGACGAGGCTCGTCTTGCCGATGCCGGGCTCGCCGGTGACGAGCACGCAGCGCGCGCGTCCCGCCTTCGCCTCGGCGAGCGCCGCCGCGAGGAGCTGCAGCTCCTGCGCACGCCCGACGAAGGGGCGGCTCGTCTCCTGGCTCGCTGGGGCCATCGGCGAGACCGGTCAGAGCCGGCCGGCGGCTTCCCCCGCTGCCGCGACGATCTCGCGCGCGCCGCGCGCGGCGAGCGCGTCGGCCAGGGCTCGCCCGGCATCCGCGGCGCGCTCGGCACGGCCGCGCACGGCGTCGCGCAGCACCGTCGCGCCGTCGAGGCTCGCGACCAGGCCCTCGATCGCGAGCACGCCGTCGTCGGCGATCCGGGCGAACGCCGCGACCGGCACCTGACAGCTCGCGCCGAGCTCGCGCAGGAACGCGCGCTCCGCCTCGCACGTGGCGGCGCTCGCGGGATCGTGCAGGACCCGCACGACGTCGCGCACGCGGGCGTCGTCGGCGCGGGTCTCGATCGCGAGCGCGCCCTGGCCGGGCGCCGGCAGGAAGGCGTCCGCCGCGAGCGCCTCGGCGGCGACGTCGAGGCCGAGGCGCGCGAGCCCCGCCGCGGCGAGCACGATCGCGTCGACCTCGCCCGCGTCGAGCTTCCTGAGCCGCGTGTCGACGTTGCCCCGCAACGGGACGACGCGCAGGTCAGAGCGCAGGGCGGCGAGCTGTGCGCGCCGCCGCAGGCTGCCCGTGCCGACGCTCGCGCCGTGCGGCAGCGAAGCGACCGCGGGCAGCGCGGCGAGCGCGCCCGCCGCCGCCTCCGTCGCACCCTCGCCGGGCGGCGTCACGCGCCGCACGAGCACGTCGCGCACGTCGGCACGACGGGTCACGGCGGCGATCGCGAAGCCCGCGGGCAGCTCCGCCGGAACGTCCTTCATCGAGTGGATCGCGAGGTCGACGCGCCGCTCGGCGAGCGCCTCCTCGAGCTCCTTGATGAACAGGCCCTTGCCCCCGACCTTGGCGAGCGACACGTCGGCCAGGCGGTCGCCGGAGGTCTTGATGACGACGAGCTCGGTCGCGATGCCCGCCTCCTCGAGCAGCCGCGCCGTCTGTCCGCTCTGCGCGAGCGCGAGCTTGCTGCCGCGCGTACCGATGCGCAGCGCTGGCTGCTCAGGCGTCTTCGTCGCCGTCGTCGGCATCGCGTGCTCGGCCGCCCGCCTCCGCCTCGAGCGCGAAGAGCCGGTGCACGAGCTCTGCGACCTCGGCTGCCTCGGCCTCGTCCTGCACCGCGAGCTGCTTCAGGACCGAGAGGGGCTGGTGGAGGATCTTGTTGACGATCGCCTGGGTCATCGCCTCGAGCGCGCGCCGCTCGTCGGGCTCGAGCTTGCGCAGCGCGGCGATCGCGCGGTCGAGCTCGGCGCGCCGGATGCCGTCGAGCTTGCCGCGCAGCGCGACGATCGTCGGCGTCACGTCACGCCGCGAGATCCAGCGCCAGAAGCGCTCGGCCTCCTCCCGCACGATCTCCTCGCCGCGCACGGCCTCGCGCTCGCGCTCGGCGCGGTGGTCGTCCGCGACGTGGGCGAGATCGTCGATGTTGTACAGGTACACGCTCTGCAGGTCGTTGATGGCCGGATCGAAGTTGCGCGGCACGCCGAGGTCGATGAAGAACATCGGCTTGCGCCGGCGCGCTCTGAGCACGTCGTGCAGCTGCGTCGGCCCGAGGATGTAGCCCGAGGTCGCGACCGAGCCGAGCACGACGTCCGCGAGCGCGAGGTACTGCGGGTAGCGCTCGAACGGCACCGGCGTCCCGCCGAAGCCGCGGGCCAGCTCGACGGCGCGGTCGAACGAGCGGTTGGTGACGATGACGCTCGCGATGCCGTTCGACACGAAGTGTCGCGCCGCGAGCTCGCTCATCTTGCCGGCCCCGATCAGCATCGCCGTCTTGTCGCCGAGGTCGTCGAAGATGCGCCGCGCGAGCTCGACCGCCGCCGAGCTCAGCGACACGGCCTTGCCGGCGACGCCGGTCTCGCTGCGCACGCGCTTCGCGACCGTGAACGACCGCTCGAAGCAGCGCCGCAGGACGCGCGATGCCGCGGCGCCGTCGGCCGCCAGCCGGAACTGCTCCTTGAGCTGGCCGAGGATCTGCGGCTCGCCCACCATCATCGAGTCGAGGCTCGACGCGACGCGGAAGAGGTGCTGCACGGCGGGCTTGCCGCGATGCACGTACGCGTGCGAGGCGATCGTCGCCGCCGGTACGCCGCGCTCGCGCGCGAAGAACTGGGTCACGGGCTCGACCACGTCGGCGTCCGGGGCCGACGCCGCGACCAGCTCGACGCGGTTGCAGGTCGAGAGCAGCACCGCCTCGTCGAGCGGCGTCGCCTCGAGCACGCGCGCGAGCGCCGTTGCGATCTCGTCGTCGCGAAACGCGAGCCGCTCGCGCAGCTCGACGGGCGCCGTCCGGTGGTTCAGCCCGAAGACCCACAGCTCGACCCGCGACTCCTCGTCGCCGGGATGGAGCCGGCGGACGCGCGCGCCGTCGGTCATCCGTAGCTCACCGCGTGACGTCCCGGCGTCAGGACGTTCACGCCGATGAACGAGACGAACAGCACGCCGAAGCCCACGATCGTGAGCGTCGCGGCGCGCCGTCCGCCCCAGCCGACGGTCAGGCGGCCGTGCAGCAGCACCGCATAGATCACCCAGATGACGCTCGTCCAGGTCGTGCGCGGCTCCCACGACCAGAGCCGGCCCGACGACAGCTCCGCCCACAGGACGCCGCTCACGATGCTCAGCGTCAGCAGGATGAAGCCCCAGCCGAGGAACTTGAAGTTCACGTTGTCGAGCGTCTCGAGCGGCGGCAGGCGGCGCGCGAGCGTACCCACGTGGTGCGCCTTCAGCTGCCGCTCCTGCCACAGGTAGACCAGGCTCACGATGCACGCGAGCGCGAACGCGGCGTTGCCGAGGAAGGCGAGCGTGACGTGCACCGGCAGCCACGGGCTGCGCAGGAACGGCGGCACGTCCTGAGCGCCGCCGTGCGCGACCAGGGCGACCAGGGCGCCGATGAACCCGATCGGGCCGACCACCGCGCCGAGCACCGCGAGCCGGTAGCGGAGCTGGGCGAGGACGTAGACGCCGACCAGCAGGCACGCGAAGAGCGCACCCTGCTCCGCCAGCGTACCGACCGCGATCGTGCCCACCTCGAGCGAGCGGACGACGATCGCCGCCGCCTGCAGGACGAACGCGGCGGCGAGCGCGACCGCGGTCACCCGGCGCGTCGAGTCGCGCGGCTGCACCAGCGACAGCCCGCCCGACGCCGTTCCCACCAGGTAGAGCAGCATCGAGAGACGCAGCAGCAACGCCTCGCTCACCGCGCCTCCTCCGCGCTCGCGGCGAGCCCGCCGCAGGCATCGCGCGTCAGCGACTCGACGCGCGCCGCGTCGCGCGCCCGCAGGGCCTCGATCAGCCCCCCGTCGACCAGGCGCGAGAACGCCGCCTGGCGTGCGGGACCGGGCGCGTAGCGCGCGCGCAGCAGCGCGAGATGCGCGAGCGCCGCCTCGTACTCGGGACCGAGGAACGATCCGATGTCGTCACGGACCCGCCGCGCGAGGGCCGGGCTCGCGCCTGCCGTCCCGACGGCGACGACGAGCGGATCGCGGTCGAGGATCGCGGGCATGACGAACGTGCAGCGCTCGGGCTCGTCGACCGCGTTGACCCAGACGCCGGCGGCGCGCGCGTCGCGCGCGACGCGCTCCTGAACCCGCGCCTCGTCGGTCGCGGCGAACGCGAGGACCGCGTCCGCGACGTCGCCCTCGCGGTAGTCCCGGCGCTCGAGCTGCACGCCGGGACGGCGCACGACGCGCTCCATCTCCTTCGAGAGACGCGGCGCGACCACCTTCACGCGCGCGCCGGCGTCGAGCAGGGTCTCGGCCTTGCGCGCCGCGACGGCCCCGCCGCCGACGACCAGGCACGGGCGTCCGGCGAGATCGACCAGGATCGGCAGATAGCGCATGAGCCCGGACGAGGCCTAGCATAGGCGCCGACGGCCGCACGAGCGGGTCGGCGGACGGCGCCGACCTGCGCCGCGCCCCCGCGCACGGACGCGTCAGCTCGGGATGCGCAGGCGCTGGCCGATCTGCAGCGAGCGGGCGCTCACGTCGTTCAGGTTGCGGATCGCCTCGACCGTGGTGCCGTAGCGGCGGGCGATCGCGCCGAGCGTCTGGCCCTTGCGCACGCGGTGCACGATGACCGTCGGCTTCTTCTTCGTGCTGCCCTTGCTCTTGCTCGCCACCTGCCGGTGCGAGCTCTTGCTCGACGCCACCCGGGTCGAGCGGCTGCTCTTCGTCGGCCGCTTGGCCGACGCGACCTGCGTGCGCTGCGAG
>JBFMAS010000753.1:0-11409 GCA_040755575.1 Thermodesulfobacteriota bacterium | reverse complement strand
GGCCGCCGAGGTCGAAGGATCGCTGGTCTGCTTCGCCGACGTCGGCGACCCGGCGGCGGTCGAGAGCATGCTCGAGGAGGTCAAGAGCGAGCTCGGCGGCCTCGACATCCTGGTCAACAACGCGGCCGTCACGCGCGACGCGCTCGTCATGCTGATGCGTCCCGAGGCGTGGAGCGAGGTGCTGCGCGTCGACCTCGAAGGGGCGTTCCACTGCGCGCGGGGCGCGCTGCGCATGATGATCGCCGGGCGCCACGGCCGCATCGTCAACGTGGTCTCCCCGGCCGGGTTCTTCGGCAAGCCCGGCGCATCGAACTACGCCGCGGCGAAGGGCGCCTTGACCGCGTTCAGCAAGTCGCTCGCTGCCGAGGCGGGACGCTACGGCATCACGGTGAACGCGCTCTGCCCGGGCTACGTCGAGACCGAGCTCATCGCCGGTATGCCCGCGGACGAGCGCGCGGACATCGAGCGACGCATCCCGCTCGGCCGCTTCGCGACCCCCGACGACGTGGCGGACGCCGTCGCATTCCTGGTCTCCGATCAGGCGCGCTACGTCACCGGCGCGACGCTGGTGGTCGACGGCGGTCTGACGATGCTCTGACATGGCGCCCTCCGACGAGGCGCCACGAACGCGCGTGGTGGTGACCGGGATGGGCGCCGTCACGGCGGCAGGCCCCGACGTACCCGCGCTGCGCGCCGCGCTGCACGGCGACACCACGTGCATCCGGCGCGTGACGCTGTTCGACACGAGCGGCCTGCGCGTCCACGTGGCAGGAGAGGTCTCCGCGCTCCCGCGTCCCGCGCTGCTGCCGCGGGCGGCGCTCGTGCGCGCGTCGCGCTCGGACCGCCTCGCGCTGCTCGCGCTCGAGGAGGCTCTGCAGCGGAGCGGGCTCGAGCTGCCGTGGACCGCGCCGGAGCGCGTCGGCGTCGCGGTCGGCAGCTCGACGGGCGGAATGCTCGAGATCGAGGGATACCGCGGCGAGCGGCTGCGCGGCGGGCCGGTGCGACGGCTGCGGCCACACCTCGCCGCAGCGACGGTCGCAGCGCCGTGCGGCCTCGTCGCCGCGGCGACCGGTGCGCTCGGTCCGCGCAGCGCGCCATCGACCGCCTGCTCGAGCGGCGCGATCGCGCTCGCCACGGCGGCGGCGTGGATTCGCGCGGGGGCGGCGGACGTCGTGCTCGCGGGCGGCACCGATGCGCTCGCCCGCATGACGTTCTCGGGCTTCCACGCGCTGCAGGCGCTGAGCCCCGACCCGTGCCGGCCGTTCGATGCGACGCGCCAGGGGCTCACCCTCGGCGAGGGCGCGGGGATCGTGATCATGGAGTCCGAGCGGCACGCGCGCGCGCGCGGCGCTCGCGTCCTGGCCGAGCTCGCCGGCGCCGGCATGTCGTGCGACGCCTCGCACCCGACGGCCCCGCACGCGGAAGCACGCGGAGCGGCGCTCGCGCTCGCCGCCGCCCTGCGCGACGCGGACGCGACGCCCGAGCAGATCGACTACGTCAACGCGCACGGAACGGGCACGCCGCAGAACGACGCCAGCGAGACGCTCGCCTTGAAGCGCGTCCTCGGCGAGGCGGCGGGAAGGGTCGCGGTCTCGTCCACCAAGGCGCTGATCGGACACCTGCTGGGCGCGGCCGGTGCCGTCGAGGCGATCGTCACGGTGCTCGCCATCGAGGACGCTTTCGCTCCGCCGACGCTGCACCTCACCGAGCGCGATCCGGCCTGCGACCTCGACTTCGTCCCGCAGCGCGGGCGAGCGCTCGAGATTCGAACCGCCGTGTCGAACTCGTACGGCTTCGGGGGCAACAACTGCTCCCTCGTCCTGCGCCGCCCATGAAGGACGCGGTCGTCGTCACCGGGATCGGCGTCGTGAGCCCGCTCGGGACGGGCGAGGGCGCCGCCTGGCGGGCGCTCACCTCGGGCGACGTCGGCATCCGTGCGCTGTCCGACGACGACGAGCGGCTGCAGCGCGGCGTCGATCCGAATCCCCTGCCGCAGATCGGCCGCGCGGGCTGGGTGCGCGGCTTCCATCCGCGCGAGCACGTCCGCTCGCCGCACCTGCGCCGCATGGACTGGTGCTCGCGCATGCTGGTCGCGGCCGTCCGGCAAGCGTTCGCCGCCGCCGGCCTCGAGCCGCTCGACGAGCCGGCGCGGCGGCGCACGGCGCTGGTCGTGGGATCGGCGCTGGGCAACCAGCGCGAAACCGCGACCTACCTCGACCGTGTCCTGGGCACGGGCCTCGGCGCGGCGCAGCCGATGGTCTTTCCGAACCTGGTGCTGAACGCCTCCGCCGGCTACGCCGCGATCGAGCTCGGCATCGAGGGCCCGAACCTGTGCGTGGCCGAGCACGAGGCTTCGGGCGAGGCGGCCGTGGCCGCCGCGCACGACCTGCTGGCGAGCGGCGCGTGCGACGTCGCCTGCGCCGCCGGCGTCGACGAGATCAGCGCGTTCCTGGTCGACGAGCTCGAGCGCCGGCGCCTGCTCCACCCCGAGAGCATGAGCCTTGCGCAGCAGCGTCGCGCGCGCGGCTCACGACGCGGACTTCGCGGCCGGCTGATCCCGGGCGAGGGGGCCGCCGCGCTCGTCCTCGAGCGCGCCTCGCACGCGCACGCCCGCGCAGCGCGCGCGCGCGCCGTGCTGTCGGCGGCACGGATCGGCAGCGTGCCCGCGAGCGCATACGGCTTCCCGCGGGACGCCGACACGGCCGCCGTCCGCTTGCTCGAGATCGCGGGCGGCGAGAGCGGAGCGATCTCCGGCGTCGTCGGCGGCGCGAGCGGCGTCCCCGCGCGCGACCGCATCGAGGGCGCGGTCCTGCGCCTGCTCGTGCAGCGCGGCGGGGCCGGCGTCGGATACTGCGACTTCAAGCACCTCGCAGGTGAGTGGGGCGCCGCCGGCTGCCTCGGTGCGGCGCTCGCGGTCCTGGCCCTCGAGCACGGCGTGCTCCCCGGCGGGCCCGGCCCCGACGGCGAGGAGGTGGCGGAGGTCCGCGCTCCGCGCCGCCTGCTGGTGCCCGGCGTCGCGCGCGGGGGCGCGCTGGCTCCGCTCGTCCTCGACGCGGCGGCCCGGACCGCCCGCGGCTGATGCCGATCGCGCCGGCCTGCGTGCCGGCCGGGCGGCACGAGCGCCTCGCCGCCGAGTGACACCGCACGGCATCGCCGTGTCGCGTCCAGGGAACACCTGCCGCGTACGCATGGCGACGTATCACGGCGACATGTCACGCTTCGACGCGCCGTCGCCACGACATGTCGTGGCGCGGCCTCCGAGGGACGCGACGCTCGCTTCCCAGCGTCTGGAAAAACGTAAGATTCGTGGCCCCTCGACTCGTCCCATGTGACGTGCGCCCCGGCGCGGGGCGGCCGGAGACGGCTGGCATCCGATTTGCGGGACCCGTTCGTACGTCAGGAGGACGAGTCATGGCACCAATGGTCACCTTGCTGGATCTGGTCTCCGCCGTCAGCGAGTTCGCACGTTCGGAGAACGAGCTCATCGCCGCGACGGTCTACATGGTCAACTCGGGCGCAGTGCGGCTCGGTGGCAACTTCCGCGGTGCACGATTCGACCTGCGCAGCCTCGGCATCACGCCTGGGCTCGCAAGCGCGTGACGGAGCGCGGAGTCTGGAGCAAACGGTGCAAATTGCCAGCACACGCCAGCGCCTGTTCGTGGCGGGACAGCAGATCGAGTTCTGGGAGCACCCCGATCTGCCGTTCGGCTGTGCGTTGAACGACCTCGAGACCTACTGCTTGAACGCTCGCTGGGAGCTGCTGTTCAACGCGATGGTCCTCGCCGCGCTCGCGCTGCAGGAGGACGAGGAAGAGCAGACGGCGCTCGGGCCGACGCGCTTCGCATGGGCCGTCGGCACCGCGGCCGCCCCGAGCGACGAGGACGTCCGCGGCCACTGATGGCCCACCGGCTGGCTCAGGCCAGCACGCTGCGAACCAGGCGCAGCGCCTCGCCGACCGACCACGCCTGGAACGGACACCCGCGAGGCTCCCAGGGCGCCTCGCCGTCGACGATCTCGGAGACGTGTCCGAGCCCCGCGTCACGCAGGTGCGACTCGAGGGGCGTCAAGAACTTCTTTCGCGCCGCATGGCGCGCCTCGGGCGTCGAGCCCCGCACCCGCACCCAGGCTTCGACGAACGGGCCCAGCAGCCACGGCCACACCGTTCCCTGGTGGTACGCGCCGTCCCGTTGACGCACGCCGCCCTCGTAGCGCGGGACGTATCCCGGCTCGTCGGGCGCGAGCGTGCGTAGCCCGAGCGGCGTCCAGAGTCTGGATTCCAGAGCGTCCACCACCCTGCGCGCGCGCTCGTCGTCGAGCAGCACCACGGGCAGCCCGCCGACCGCGAAGACCTGGTTCGGCCGGAAGCTCGCGTCGACGGCCCCCCGGTGGCCGTCGGGATCCACGACGTCGTACAGGCATCCGTCGTGCTCGTTCCAGAAGCGCTCGACGAAGCTCGCGCGGCCGCGCAGAAAGAGCTGACGCCAGCGCTCGGAGCGCTGCCCGGCGACGTGCAGGGCCGACAGCCACAGGGCCTGCACCTCGACCGGCTTGCCGATCCGCGGCGTCACCACCCAGTCGCCGACCTTGGCGTCCATCCAGGTGAGCTGGATGCCCGGCTCGCCCGCGAACAGCAGGCCGTCGTCCTCGTCGACGCCGATGTGGTAGCGCGTGCCGGCCGCATAGCCGGCGACGATCGCCTCCACTGCGCGCCAGATCGCGTCGGCGTCGGCGGGCGGCACGCGATGTCCGGCCGCGGCCGTGGTGGCGAGGAGCTCGTGCGCGGCGACGACGAACCAGAGCGCGGCATCGACGGAGTTGTACTCCAGCGCTTCGCCGTGGTCCGCGAAACGGTTCGGCAGCATCCCGTCGGACACGACCGCGGTCCACGCCGTCAGGATCTCGCGTGCGTCGTCGAAGCGTCCGGTCGCGAGGCACAGCCCGCGCACGCCGATGAAGGTGTCGCGTCCCCAGTCGCCGAACCAGGGATAGCCCGCGATGACGCTCTTCCCCGGGCTGCGCGCGACGAGGTACTGGTCCGCGGCCAGCGCGAGCGTGCGCTGGAGCTCGTCGCCGGCCGGCACGGCGCCGGCGATCGCGCGCCGGCGCTCGACCTCGCGATCGAGGAGATCCCCGGCGTCCAGAGCGGCGTGTTGCTCGAGCCCGGCGACGATCGACGCCCGCTCCCGCGTCGCGAAGTCGAAGTGCAGCGTGAAGGGCTGGTAGAGGTCCTCGCGGAAGTCGAGGCCGCGCTCGCGTTCGACCGCGTACTCGAAGTCGCGGTACCAGAAGCCGCTCGCGTCCACCGACGCGGCGTCGTGCGCGAAGCGGAGCTCCGGCAGCCCCGCGTACGGGGTGATGCTCGCGATGCCGTCCGCCAGCGCGACGCGGCGGTCGAGCGCCGCGTTCTCGTGCGTCAGCGCATGGAAATCGCGGAACGCGACGAGCGGCCGCACCTCGAGCGCCGGTGCCTGCACCACCGCCGCGCCGGCGGCGCGACGCACGGCGTACGTCACGACCACGGTGCTCTCTCCGTGCACCAGCGCGACGGACTTCTCGAGCTCGATGCCGCCCGCCGCGTAGACGAGCACGGGAAACGGATCGAGCCGGAACTCCTTCAGGTACGCGTAGCCCTGCGGGTGGACGACGCCCGGGTACTGGTTCGCCGAGAGCTCGAAGCGCCGACCGCCGACGACCAGGGTTTCCTCGAGCTTCGACAGCAGGAGGAAGCGGTCCGCCGGCGGCCGGAGCGCGACCGTCAACAGCCCGTGGTAGCGCCGCGTGTTGAGCCCGGCGATGGTGGACGAGGCGAAGCCGCCGAGCCCGTTGGTCTCGAGCCATTCCCGCCGCAGCGCCTGGCGGAGATCCCGGCAGACGTTGTGATCGAAGCGGATCATCGCCCTGCGCGGCCAGCAAAGGTCACGCGGAGGAGGAGGGCAAGCGGTGACGGCGTCGCTCGGGGGCGCATCGGAGCTTCGACGCCGGCCGCGCCCGATCGTTTCGCGAGCGTCCGCTTGCGCCGCCGGTCTCGTCTCGACAGGCTCGAAGCATGGATCAGCGGCCCGGGTCGGACCCGCTGCGCCTCGACGGCCAGTGTGCGCTGGTCACGGGAGGCGACGGCGGCATCGGCACGGAGGTGTCGCGCTCGCTCGCCCGTGCCGGCGCGGCGGTCGCAGTCAACTACCGGCGCCGCGACGACGCGGCGCGGCGGCTGGTGGAGGAGATCCGCGCGGAGGGCGGACGCGCGACGGCGGTGCGTGGGGACGTTACGCGCGAGGACGACGTCGTGGCGATGTTCCGCCGGATCGAGGAGGAGCTGGGCGGCCTCGACGTCCTGATCAACAACGCAGGCGTGCAGTGCGACGCCGCCGTCCACGAGATGTCGCTCGACGACTGGAACGACGTGATCGCGGTCAACCTGACCGGCCAGTTCCTGTGCGCACGCGAGGCGACGCGCGTCTTTCTGCGGCGCGGCGTGCGGTCCGGGGTCTCGCGCGCCGCGGGCAAGATCGTCTTCGTCTCGTCGGTGCACGACGTGATCCCGTGGGCCGGGCATGCGAACTATGCCGCAGCGAAGGGCGGCGTCGCGATGCTGATGAAGACGCTGGCGCAAGAGCTCGCCGCGCACCGCATCCGGGTCAACGCGATCAGCCCGGGCGCGATCCGCACGCCGATCAACCGCGCCGCCTGGGAGACGCCGGAGGCGGAGGAGCGCCTCCTCGCGCTGATCCCCTACGGCCGGATCGGCGAGCCGGGAGACGTCGGGCGCGCCGTCGCCTGGCTCGTGTCGGATGCGGCGGACTACGTCGTCGGGGCGACCCTCTACGTCGACGGCGGGATGACGCTCTACCCCGCCTTCATCGGCAACGGCTGAGCGGGCGGTCGGACCGTTCGCGATTCGTCGCGAACTGCCGATAACCTCTGCGTCATGACCATCGAGCACGACCGGCTGCGCACCGACGGCGGCCGCTGGCGCCTCTGGGGTCCGTACGTCTCCGACCGCGCGTGGGGCACCGTGCGGGAAGACTACAGCCCGTTCGGCAACGCCTGGGAATACCTGCCGCACGACATGGCACGCTCGCGCGCGTACCGTTGGAGCGAGGACGGCATCGCGGGCATCTGCGACGAGCGACAGCTCCTGTGCTTCGCGCTGGCGCTGTGGAACGGCAAGGACCCGATCCTGAAGGAGCGCTTCTTTGGATTGACAGGCAACGAGGGCAACCACGGCGAGGACGTCAAGGAGCTGTACTTCTACCTCGACTCGACGCCGACCCACTCGTACATGCGGATGCTGTACAAGTACCCGCAGGCGGCATTCCCGTATACGGACGTCGTCGAGACCAACCGCAGGCGCAGCAAGGCCGACCCGGAGTACGAGATCCTCGACACGGGCGTGTTCGACGGCGGCCGCTACTTCGACGTCTTCGTCGAGTACGCGAAGGCCGCCCCGGAGGACCTGCTGATCCGCATCGAGGCGGCGAACCGCGGGCCGGACGCCGCCGAGCTGCACCTCCTCCCGACGCTGTGGTTCCGCAACACCTGGCGCTGGAGCGGCAAGGCGGATGCGCGCCCCCTGCTGCGGCGCGCTCCGGAGGAGGACGTCGCGGCGGTGATCGCGGATCATCCCGCGCTCGGCCTCTACCGCCTGCGCTGCCGGAGAGCCTCGCTCGAGGGCGGCTCCATCGAGCTCGGCGGCCACGTGCCGGAGCTGCTGTTCACCGAGAACGAGACCAACTTCGCGCGCGTCTTCGGCTGCGCGAACCCGCAGCCGTACGTCAAGGACGCATTCCACGCTTGCGTCATCGAGGGCCGGCGTGAGGCCGTCAACCCTCTGCTCGAGGGGACGAAGGCCGCCGCGCACTACCGCTTCGAGGTCGCCGCGGGCGCTTCCGTGACGCTCCGCTTGCGGCTGTCGCGCGACGGGGACGACGCCCCGCGCGCGGGGTCGGACGGCACCGCGGACTTCGACCGCGTGCTGCAGCAACGGCGCGAGGAAGCCGACGCCTACTTCGCGACGCTCCATCCCGATGGGCTCGACGCGGACGAGCGGCGCATCCAGCGTCAAGCCTTGGCGGGCCTGCTGTGGTCGAAGCAGTTCTTCCACTACAACGTCGACCGCTGGCTCGAGGGCGATCCCGGCGAGCCACCGCCCCCGCCGGAGCGCCTGAACGGGCGCAACGCCACCTGGCGACACCTCGACGCGATGGACGTCCTGTCGATGCCGGACAAGTGGGAGTATCCCTGGTTCGCCGCCTGGGACCTGGCCTTTCACTGCATCGCGCTCGCGATCATCGATCCGGAGTTCGCCAAGACGCAGCTCGTGCTGATGGGACGCGAGTGGTACCAGCATCCGAACGGTCAGACGCCGGCCTACGAGTGGGCCTTCGGAGACGTGAACCCGCCCGTGCTCGCGTGGGCCGCGTGGCGGGTCTACCAGATCGATCGCAAGCTGACGGGCCGCGCCGACCGCATGTTCCTCGAGCGCGTCTTCCACAAGATGCTGCTCAACTTCACCTGGTGGGTGAACCGCAAGGACCGCGAGGGCAGCAACGTCTTCCAGGGCGGCTTCCTCGGCATGGACAACGTCGGCGTGTTCGACCGCTCGGCGCCGCTGCCGACCGGCGGCTACCTCGAGCAGAGCGACGCGACGAGCTGGATGGGCATGTACTGCATCAACCTGCTGCGCATCGCCCTCGAGCTCGCGCAGCACGACCGTGCCTACGAGGACATCGCGACCAAGTTCTTCGAGCACTTCCTGCAGATCGCCGCGGCGATGAACGACATGGGCGGCCGGGGCATCAAGCTCTGGGACGACGAGGACAGCTTCTTCTACGACGTCCTGCGCACGCCGGCGGGCGAGAACGTGCCGCTCAAGGTCCGCTCGGCGGTCGGGCTCGTCCCGCTCTTCGCCGTGACCACCATCGAGCCCGACGAGCTCGACAGGCTGCCGGACTTCAAGCAGCGCCTCGAGTGGTTCCTCGAGAACCGGCCCGAGATGGCGAACCTGGTGTCGCGCTGGACCGAGCCCGGCGCGGGCGAGCGCCGCCTGCTCGCGATCCTGCGCGGCCACCGCATGAAATCGGTGCTGCGTCGCATGCTCGACGAGAGCGAGTACCTGTCGCCCTACGGCGTGCGCTCGGTGTCGCGCTACCACCTCGACCATCCGTACGTCTACGAGGTCGCCGGCGCGCGCTACGAGGTCCGCTACCAGGCAGCGGAGTCGAAGAGCGGGCTCTTCGGGGGCAACTCGAACTGGCGCGGTCCGATCTGGTTTCCGGTCAACTACCTGCTGATCGAGGCCCTGCAGCAGTTCCACTGGTACTACTCGGACGATTTCAAGGTGGAGTGCCCGACGGGCTCGGGGACGCTCCTGTCGCTCGGCGAGGTCGCCGACGAGCTGTCGCGTCGGCTGATCCGCATCTTCGCGCGCGACGGCGAGGGCCGGCGCGCGGTGTTCGGTCCCAACGACCTGCTGCAGCGGGATCCCCACTTCCGCGACCACCTGCTGTTCTACGAGTACTTCAACGGCGACGACGGCAGCGGGCTGGGCGCGAGCCACCAGACGGGCTGGACCGCGCTCGTCGCGAAGCTGATCCGCCAGCAGGGGATGCGAGCAGCGGAACGGAGCCGGTTGCGCTAATCCTCGCCGATTCCCCCATGCGCGACGCTCCATGGACGCGGCTCGTCCGCGAGCTCAAGGACGCGGGGTACGAGAGCCCCTACCTCGACCGTCTGCGCGCACGGCTCGACCCACGCGAAGCCTTCGTGCAGCTCGAGAAGGAGATCGTCCGCGAGATGGCGGCGGCGCTCGGCCGCACGGAGGACCGCCTGAACTACGCGCTGCTGCGCCTCGAGCTCGCGGGCCACGAGGTCGATGCGGCGGCCGACGAGCGCGAGCGCGCCGCGCGCGTGCGCACGTTCAACGCCCTGCGCGAGGAAGCGCTCGAGGCCCGCCACTGGCTCCAGATCCACCGCGAGGCGATCGGGATCCGGCGCAACAAGGTCCTCTTCGAGCTCTACCCGATTCCGCCGAAACGCTGAGCGGTCACGCGCGCTCCTGCTGCGCCTCGTGCGCGCCCAGCGTCAGCTCGACCGCGACCGCGGGCGGCGCGTCAGGCGCGTCGTCTGCCTTGCGGAACGCGCCCGCGAGCTGGAGCGGCGCCTCGCCGCGGAACCACGCGAGGCGCCGGTAGCCCTCGCCGCGGAAGCACGGCTTGCGGTAGACCAGCCGGGCGCGCGCCGGGAAGAGCCCGCGCAGGTCGTGGCCGCGCGCGGCGAGCGCGCACGAGACGAAGTCCTCCATGCTGCGCAGGTACTCCATGCCGTTGACGTGCCGGTTGGGGTCGGTCTGGGTGTAATGCCAGACGCGCGGCGCATCCTCCGCGAAATCCGCCGGTCGGCCGACGGGGAGGATCCTGTCGACGCGCACGAGGTCGATCACGCGCGACGGCGTCCGTCCGAGGCCGAGATGCGCCGGCAGCTCGGCGACCCGGCGCTGCGCGGGGTCCGGATCGTAGCGCGTGAACACGTTGACGAAGCGCGCCCGCCCGACGAGCGCGCCGTCCTCGCGCGACACCGTGTAGATGCCCTCGCGGGTCACGTGCCGGGTCTCACCGGCGGCGTCGAGCACGCGTGCGAGGTGGCTGTGGCCGCGCACGAGGAGCATCGCCCGGGGCGCGAGCGCGACGTCCGTCACCTCGACCTCGACCTGGTAGAGCGGCGTGAACACGCCCGTGAAGCTCGCGAAGTCCGGTGCGCCCAGCCGCCGGTGCCACGAGTCGAAGTGCGCGCGCGACAGGTAGCCCGGCAGCGCGGAGAGCTTGAGCGCCATCCGCTCGCTGAGGTCGGTGAAGCGTACCGGCTCGCGCAGGCGAGCGGTGAGCACGAAGTCGGCGGGGTTGCCGCCCGAGCGCGTCGGCATGGGCCGCGAGGTTAGCGAACCGCCGGCCCCGAGGCACCGGCCGTTGACACGCCTCCGTCGTGATGGCACGAGTCTCGTACTATCCGTCGCTGGAACGATGCCGGACCGCGTCGCAGAGCTGTGCGAGTTCATCGAGCTCCTCACCGAGCGCTTCAAGATGACCGAGGCGACCTTCGCGAGCCGGCTCGAGGTCTCGGAGCGCGAGCTCGCCTTGCTCAGCGCGCTGGTGCGCGAGGGACCGATGATCTCGAAGGACCTCGGCGCCCGCTTCCACGTGCCGGTGAGCACCATGACCGGGCTCGTCGACCGGATGGAGAAGAAGGGCCTGGTGCGCCGCGTCCCGCACCGGCGCGACCGGCGCGCGATCGAGCTCGAGGCGACGCCCGCGGGTGCGCTCGCGCTGCGCGAGCACGGCCGCGGCATCGAGGCGAGCGCGCGCGGCCAGCTGGACCGGCTGGCCGCGCGCGGCCAGGAGGCCAAGCACGCGATCC
>JBFMAS010000752.1:0-4148 GCA_040755575.1 Thermodesulfobacteriota bacterium | reverse complement strand
CGATGCGAGCATACGCGTCGTCGCGACGGACGACTTCCTCGCTGCGTCACGCCGCGATCCGCGGCTCGCGGAGGCGCGCCGGCTGGCGACGCTGTGGATCGAGGACCTCGCGCGCGGCATGGCGCCCGCGCGACGGCCGCGCGGCGGCGGGACCGCGCGCGATCCGGGCTCCTGCACGCTCGCCCCGGGCGAGGTGCTGCAGGCGGGGCGCGAGGGCCTCTGGCTGCGCGTGCGCGCGGGCACGGCGTTGCTGTTCGGCGACCCGGCGCTGTCCTTCCCCTCGGGCGACGCGTGGCTGCCGTTCGCGACCTCGCTGTGGCTCTCGACCGCCGACGGCGCGACCATCGAGGTCGCGGACCTCGCGACGGTGCTCGCGAGCGAGCGGCCGGTCGAGTCCTTCGAGCGCGCGGCGGAGATCGCGCTGCGCGGCAACGCGATCCGCAGGCGCGACCTCGAGCGCGCGGCGCTCGCCGACACGACCGCCGAGGTCGAGAGCAGCCGCGACGAGCTCGCGGGCGCGCTCGCCGCCGCGGTGAGCCTGTTCGGCCGCCGCGTGCAGCGGCGCATCGTGTCGTCTTCGGAAGCGGACGCGGTGCTCGCCGCGTGCCAGGAGATCGGCTGGCATGCCGGCCTGGAGTTCCGCCGTCCGCCCGCGCGCCGCGTCGAGCGCTGCAAGGACCCCGTCGACGAGATCAGCCGCGCGTCGCGCGTCCGCTACCGCGAGGTGGCGCTGCAGGGCGCGTGGTGGCGCCGCGACAACGGCCCGCTGCTCGCCTTCCGGCGTACCGCCGGCGCGCCGGCGCCGGTGGCGCTGCTGCCGCGCACGCCGCGCTCGTACCGCATGGTCGATCCCGCCGCGGGCACGACGGTGCGCGTCGACGAGCGCGTCGCCGGCGAGCTCGAGACGAGCGCGTACGTGTTCTACCGGCCGCTGCCCGAGTGCGACGTGACGGCACGGACGCTGCTCGGCCACGCGCTGCGCGGCAACCGCGGCGAGGTGCTGATGATCCTCGGCATGGCGCTCCTCGGCGGGCTGATCGCCATGCTGACGCCGATCATGACGGCCGTGGTGTTCGGCACGATCGTCCCCGCCGGCGAGAAGAGCCAGCTCCTCCAGGTCGCGATCGGGCTCGTCGTCGCGGGGCTCGCCTCGGCGGCGTTCGGCCTGACCAAGGACTTCGCGATCCTGCGCCTCGAGGGACGCGCGGACAACGGCCTCGAGGCGGCGATCTGGGACCGCCTGCTCGCGCTGCCGGTCGAGTTCTTCCGCGGCTACGCCGCCGGCGACCTCGCCAACCGTGCGAACGGCGTCAATCAGATCCGGCAGCTCCTGACGAGCGCAGCGCTCAACGCTGTCTTGACGGGCGTGTTCTCGATCTTCAGCCTGGCGATGATCTTCTACTACAGCTGGAAGCTCGCGATCCTCGCCATGGTGCTGGCGGCGATCGCGGTCGTCGTCGAGCTGCTCACCGGGTGGGGACAGCTCCACGCGCAGCGCGAGAGCGCGAACCGCGCGGGACGCCTCGAGGCGATCGTCCTGCAGCTCCTCACGGCGGTCGGCAAGCTGCGCGTCGCCGGCGGCGAGGCGCGCGCGTTTGCGCGTTGGATGGAGGAGTACCTCGAGAAGACGCGCTACGACATCCGCACGCGGCTGATCCAGAACGCGAGCCAGACGTTCTCCGCGTCGTACTCGATCCTGTCGATGCTGCTGGTGTTCGGCGTCTACTACTTCTTCCTCGACCAGACGCTCGAGACCGGCGACTTCCTCGGCTTCAACGCGGCCTTCGGCCAGTTCATGCACGCGCAGCTCGGCGCCGCCGGTGCGGTCGTGTCGCTCGTACGCACGATCCCGCTGTTCGAGCGCGCACGGCCCATCCTGCGTGCCCTGCCCGAGACGCGCGCCGGCCGCGGCGACCCCGGCGAGCTCACGGGCGAGATCGAGATGCGCGACGTCACCTTCCGCTACGGCCCCGGGCTCCGGCCGGTGCTCGACGGCGTGAGCTTCAAGGTGCGGCCCGGCGAGTACGTCGCGTTCGTCGGCTCGACCGGCGCCGGCAAGACGACCATCCTGAAGCTCCTGCTCGGCTTCGAGACCCCCGAGTCGGGCGAGGTGCTGTACGACGGCAAGGACGTGCGCGGCCTCGACCCCGTCGCCCTGCGCCGCCAGCTCGGCATCGTCCTGCAGGACGGCAGGCTGCTGGCGGGCGACGTGTTCCACAACATCGTCGGCTCGACGCGCCTCGACGAGGAGGACGCCTGGCGCGCCGCCGAGGCCGCCGCGATCGCCGACGAGATCCGCGAGCTGCCGATGGGCATGCACACGTACGTCTCGGAGGGCGGCCGCAACGTGTCGGGCGGCCAGCGCCAGCGCCTCCTGATCGCCCGCGCGCTCGTGCAGCGCCCCGCCCTGCTGCTGCTCGACGAGGCGACGAGCGCGCTCGACAACGAGTCGCAGGCGAAGGTGATCGCGAGCCTCGATGCGCTGGGTGTGACGCGCGTCGTGATCGCGCACCGGCTGAGCACGATCCGGCGTGCGGATCGTATCTACGTGCTGGACAAGGGGAGGCTCGTGCAGCAGGGGACGTTCGAGGAGCTGATGGCGGTGGAGGGGCCGTTCCGGGAGCTGGCCCAGAGGCAGATTGCTTGACGGCTCGGATTGCGCGCTCGTCGCGCAGGACGTCCCGCACCTCGAGAGCCTGGGCGCGCCTCGGCTCGTCGAGGAGGACGGGCTGGCCGGTCTTCTGCAGCGCGCTTACCACCTTGCCGAGCGTCTGCCGCGCTGCGCCGTCCACGGCTCGTCGTGCCGGGCGCTCGCGACCGCAGCCGAGGCGCGCGGTGACCGACCGTCGGATGACGTCCAGTTGCAGCGGACGGCGATGCTACTGCGGCGTCCCATGCGACGACGCACCGCGCGCAACCCCGCGCGCCGCGCGCCGGAACGCGAGCCACACCCCGACCGTCGCCACCGTGTAGATCCCCTCCAGCACGACGATCGGGATCGCGAGCACGCCCGCGCCGACCGCGCCCGCGAGCCAGTCCTCGAGCCCGTGCACCACGACCACCAGCGCGATCGGCCACGCACGCCGCAGCGCCAGCGCGGCCGCGACCAGCCCTGCCGAGTAGACGTGGAAGCCGACCGCCGCCGCGCGCTCCCAGATGCCGATCACGCCGAGGCCCGTGATCGGCGTCTGCGCCTCGATCACGCGCGTGCCGATGAACACCACCTCGGAGAGCCCGAAGCCGAGCCCGACCGCGAGGCCCATCGCCAGCAGGTCGGCCCGGCGCCCGGGCTGGTGGACGCGGCTCAGGATCGCGACCATCAGCCACTTGCCGAGCGTCTGGCAGGCCCCCGCGCCGACGCCAAGGGCGAGAAATGTGAGGGCCCCGCGCTCCGGCGGCGGAACGAGCCGCGCGATGCTTCCGTTCACCAGCCCCTGCACGTTGAAGCCGGCGAGCATCGCGAAGGTGCCGTAGCCGGCCCACAGCAGAACGCGCCCGCGCGGCCCGACGACGCCGTTCGCGAGGAACGTCAGGAAGCCCGCGAGCAGCGACAGCGCGATCCAGGCGAGGTTCTGCGGGTGCTGCGCGACGAACGCCCGGTGCGTGACGCAGGCGTGCGCGAGGCCGCCCGCGACCAGCAGCAGCGCCGCCCCGGCGACGACCGCGTCCACCCGCCGGTCGCGCGACGCGGGCGCCGTCGCTCGCATTGCCTGCTGCGGCGTCGCCACCCGGCGGGCCTATCACGGGGCGCGGCCCGCCCCGAAGCGCTGAACTCGCACGGCGCTCGTGCCGATGTACCGACGAGCGAGAGCGCGATGCAGGCCGTACCCCTCCAGCACGACGGCCCGGCGCTGGCCGCGTGGCGCAGGACCTGCGCCCACGTCTCGGGCGGCGCCATGGGCAGCACGGTCGCCGTCCTCGAGCGCCACGGCGCGCTCGAGCGGCTCGCCCGGGCCGCAAGGCCGCTCGACGTCGCCGCGCTCGCGCGCGACACGGACCTGCAGCCCGCGTACGCACACCTCGCGGCGCTGCTGCTCGCCACGCAGGGCCTCGCGACGACGGCACGGTCGCCGCACGGAGCGGCGACCGTCGCGCTGACCGACGAGGGCCGCGCCTGGGCGCGCCACGCGGCCGCGTACGACCGCTTC
>JBFMAS010000751.1:0-10025 GCA_040755575.1 Thermodesulfobacteriota bacterium | reverse complement strand
GGGGCGACCGTGCGCTTGACCATCGCGCCCGGCCGCGACGGCGCGACCACGCGCCTGCGCGTGGAGGCCGCGGGCGAGCCCGCGCCGAGCTCGATCGCCCTCCCCGTCCGCTGCGACGCGGACGCCTCCTTCCACGGCTTCGGCGAGCAGTATCACGCGACCGACCACCGCGGGGAGGCGTTCCAGCTCTTCGTCACCGAGCAGGGCATCGGCCGCATCCCCGGCACGCCCGACCCGGCGGTGCAGGTCATCGGCACGCCGCACACGACGTACTTCCCGATGCCGTACTGGCTCGACGCGCGCGGCTTCGGCGTGCTGCTGCACACCTCGCGCCGCGTCGACGTCGACCTGTGCGCGGCAGAGCCTCCGGTCGCGTGGCTCGAGGTCGTCGGCCCCGAGCCGGTCGACGTCACCGTCTTCCACGGCCCGGGCATGCTCGACGTGATCCGCCAGCTCGGCGATGAGGTCGGGCGCCCGACGCCGCCGCCGGACTGGGCCTTCGATCTGTGGATCGGCTCGCAGGGCGGGCGCGACGCGGTCCTCACGGAGGCCGACGCGCTGGAAGCCGCGGACATCCCGGCGCGCGTGCTGTGGGTTCAGGACTGGACCGGCTTCCGCTCGAACCTGGGCGGCGGCTCGGGCGTCCAGTACCGCTGGCAGGCCGACCCGCAGCACTACCCCGACCTCGCCGGCATGATCGCCGAGCTGCACGCGCGCGGCTACCGCTTCCTGACCTACGTCAACCCGTTCGTCGACCCGGACCTGCCGAACCACTTCGCCGACATGGCGGCGCAGGGCCTGCTCATCATGCGCGAGGACGGGTCGCCGTACGTCCACTTCGCGCCGAACGGCGAGGCCTCGCACCCGGACCTCACCAACCCGGCGGCGCGCGAGCACGTCAAGAGCTTTCTTCGCGTGATGGTGCGCGACCTCGGCATGGACGGCTTCATGGCGGACTTCGGCGAGTGGCTGCCGCTCGACGCGCGCCTCGCGGACGGCTCCGACCCGCTCGCGCTGCACGACCTCTACCCGCTGCAGTGGCATTCGCTCTGGCGCGAGGTGATGGACGAGATCCGTCCGGACGGCGACTTCGCGGTGTTCGCGCGCTCGGGCTTCACCGGCGTGCACGCGGTCGCGCAGATCTACTGGGTCGGCGACCAGGAGGCGACCTTCTCGCCGCACGACGGCCTGCCGACCGTCGTGCCGGCGATGCTGAGCCTCGGCCTCTCCGGCATCCCGTTCGTGACCCACGACGTCGCGGGCTTCAGCGGCGGCCCGAGCACGAAGGAGCTGTTCCTGCGCTGGACCGAGCTCGGCGCCTTCACGCCGATCATGCGCACGCACGAGGGCAACCGCAGGCTCGAGAACTGGTCGTGGGAGAAGGACGCGGAGACGACGGCGCACTTCCGCCGCTTCGCCCGCATCCACCAGGCGCTCGGCCCCGAGCTGCGCGCGCTCGCCGCCGAGGCCGCGGCGACGTCGGCGCCGATCGTCCGCCACCTGATGCTGGTCTTCCCCGACGACCCGGCGAGCCGCACCGTCAGCGACCAGTACATGCTCGGCGAGTCGCTGCTGGTCGCACCGGTGGTCGCCGCGGGCGCGACCACGCGCGACGTCTACCTGCCGCCCGGCCGCTGGTTCGACGTCTGGAGCGGAGCGGCGTTCGAAGGCGGCGGCACGACCCGGGTCGACGCGCCGATTGGGCGCCCGCCGGTGTTCTCGCGCGGCGCCGACCGCGCCGACCTGCGGGGGATCCGATGATCGGCGTCCCGTCGCGCCGCGAAGGCGCCTTGCTGCAAAATCCGTAACTGCGTAGGATTCGGAATGATGGAGGGACGCATCTCGGCCACCGAGCTCGCGCGCAAGCTGGGCGACATCTTGGGCCGTGTCCGGTATCGCCGGGAAGCCTTCGTCGTCGAGCGCAATGGCGAGCCGATTGCTCGTCTAGCGCCGATTTCGAGCAGTGGGCGAGCCACGGTCGCCGAGGCTCTGCGGGCGTGGAAGGAGGACGGGGCCGGGGACGAGAGCTTCGCTGACGACCTGGAGAGGATCGGTGCTGCCGACCGTCCGGCCCGCAATCCGTGGGCCTGACGATCGACACCAGCGCCCTGATCGCCGTCGAGCGCGCGGGCCCCGATTGGGAGGCGGCGCTGGGAACCATTGGCGACGAGGCCGCCGTCATTCCGGCGATCGTGTACGCTGAGCTGCTCGTGGGTGTGCACCTCGCGGACTCTCGCGCGCGTGCGAGGCGTCGTCGCGAGCGGATCGAGAACCTCGCATCGCGCTTTCCCGTCGTCGAGTTCGATCGCGAGACTGCGGCAACGTGGGCGGATCTCTTCGCGACTCTCAACCGGAGCGGTGTCACGATACCTTCCAACGACCTCGCCGTCGCGGCGACCGCATTGCGCCTCGGGTTCGGAGTGCTCGTCGGACCGAAGGACGAGCGTCATTTCCGTCGGGTTCCCAACCTTCGTTGCGAAGCGCTTCGCCTGTAGCTGGCACGCCGCAATAGGTGGGATGGTCGGAGGACCAAAATGGCCGAGCTGAGACGAGTCCCCGCGACCGCCCCCGTCGACGACGTCGTGCGCGTGCTCGAGGAGGACGGCGGCGTGATCGTCGAGCACCTGATCGACGCGCGGACCGTCGCCGCGATCAACGCCGAGGTCGACGCGTTCGTCGAGCGCGCCGACCCGGCGATGCGCCACCTGAACCCGGCGATCCAGCTCTTCTTCGGCGACAGGACGAAGCACGTCGCCGGGCTCGCCGGCAAGTCGCGGACGTTCGCGACCCAGGTGATGATCCACCCGCTGCTCGTCGGGCTGTGCGACCGGGTCCTCGGCCCGTCCTGCGCCCGCTGGCAGCTCAACCTCGCGCACCTGCTCGCACGCGGACCGGGCGCGGAGCATCAGTACCTGCACCGCGATCAGCTCGTCTGGAACCTGGTGCCGAAGCCGCACCCCGAGCTGCAGCTCGCGTCGATCGTCGCGCTGGTCGACTTCGACGTCGCCAACGGCGCGACGCGCGTCGTGCCGGGCAGCAACCACTGGGAGGAGGCGCGCCAGCCGCGCGACGACGAGATCGCGGACGCGGTGATGCGGGCAGGCTCGGCGGTGGTCTACCTCGGCTCGACGATCCACGGCGGCGGCGCCAACTCGACCGCCGACCGCTGGCGGCGCGGCGTGCACCTGAGCTACACGCTCGGCTGGCTGCGCACCGAGGAGAACAACTACCTCGCCGTGCCGCCCGCGATCGCGCGGACGCTGCCGCGGCGCTGCCAGGAGGTGCTGGGCTACGCCGTGCACGACGCGCTCGCGCTGAACGGCGGCTACCTCGGCATGGTGTCGCTGCGCGACCCGCTCGAGCTGCTCGCCGACGGCGTGCTGGACGGCGACGGGCGCCCGCCGACCTGAGCGAGGCGCGGCGCCTACGCCGCGACGCCCGGCGTCGGCACGGCCGCGGCCACGCTCGCGCCGGCCGCCGGCGCGGCGTCGTCGCCCGGCGCCTCGGGCTCGGCCGCCGGCGCCTGGCGCGGCTCGTGCGGCACGCGCACGACGAAGCTCGAGCCGCGTCCGAGCGTCGAGCGCACGGTGAGCTCGCCGCCGAGCTGCTCGACGAGACGCTCGACCAGCGCGAGCCCGATGCCGATGCGCGCGTGCGGGTCGCCCTTCTCCTCGAGGCGGCGGAAGGGCTGGAAGAGCTGCGGCAGGTCGCGCTCGTCGAGCCCGATCCCCGTGTCGTCGACGCGCAGCTCGATCTCCCGCCGGCTCGCGAGGTTGCGCACGCCGACCGTGATCGAGCCCTTCGAGGTGAACTTGACCGCGTTGTCGATCAGGCTGTCGAGGATCAGCCGCAGGCGCAACGGATCGCTCTCGATCGTCGGCAGCTCGCGATCGACCTTCCACACGAGCTCGACCTGACGGTTGAGCGCCGGCCGCTCGCGGCGCTGCACGTCCACGACGAGGTTGTCGACGCGCACGGGCTGGAGCGCCACGTGCGCGCGCGTGTCGTCGGCGCCGGCGACGCCGTCCAGCGTGCCGACCACGTGCAGCAGCGCCGCCGCGCCGTCGCGCATGCCGCCGAGCAGGCGGCCGCGCTCGAGCGGGTCGGTCGGCGCGTCGGGATCGAGCAGATGGCTCGCGTCCTCGTGCATCGTCTGCAGTCGCGCGCGCAGGTCGCGGCACGCGGCCGCGGTGCGGTCGGCGCGCGCGAGGCTCGCCACGAGCAGGTCGACGTACATGCGCTGCAGGGCGCCGGTGCGCTTGTTGACCTTGCTCTCGATCTCGCGCGCCCAGGCGAAGCCGCGGTCGGCGCGCTGGCGCTCGCGGCGGATCTGGTTCAGCACCTCGCCGTAGAACAGCGCGACGGTGAAGAAAAAGACGATGTGCAGCAGGCGCGGCGTGGTCAGCAGCTCGCCGCCCGGCGTCAAGTAGACGTCGGCCGCGCTGACGAAGGTGGCGCCGAACAGCACCATCGGCAGGCTGTTGCTCGTCGCTGCGAGAAACAGCACGAAGAAGTAGAGCAGGAAGAACTCCTGCCCGATCGCTCCCGTCGAGTGGATCGCCCACGACACCCAGAGCGTGTCGGCGATCAGCACCGGCGCCTCGACGTACCAGGCGAACAGCCGGTTCGACGACACCGCCGACAGCGCGAGGTTGCTCGCCAGCGCGGCGACGATCATCACCGCCTGCATGGTGCCGATCTGGCCGCTCGGGTTCTGGAAGATCAGCAGGTAGGCCGCGACCGTGATGAAGACGTAGCGCAGGACGAGGAAGATTCCCTTCTGTCCGCCGCCGAAGTGCTTGAAGCTCACCATGTTGAACATGCTCGTCCGCTCCGCCGCCCGCGCGCGCGCCGGGCTCCTGCCTGCACCTTCGGCAGGAAGCGGCCGGGACTTCTGCCTCGCGCGCCGGACCCGCCGCGGCGGAGACCTCGCCTTCGCCATGCCGGCTGCCGTGCGTCGCGGCGCCGTCAGCCCTTGCGTGCGGCGCCTGCGACGAGCGTCGCCGGCGCGCCGGCGGCCGGCTGCACGACCGTCGCGAGGGTCGCCTGGCGGACGACGGAGGTCAGGACGACGAGCTCGATCCACAGCGCGTCCGCGAGCAGCAAATGGACGAGCTGCAGCCAGACGGGCGCGAGCAGCAGCAGGTTCGCGAAGCCGCAGGCCAGCTGCAGCAGGACCGTCGCCACCACGACGCACGCCGTGACGCGCACGCCGCGCTCGGCGTGGCGGACGGCGATCACGGCCGCCGTGGCGACGACGAGCGCGCCGAGCGCGACGCCGAGGATCGGGTGCAGGACGCGCAGGCGGAGCAGGAAGTGCGCCGTCGCCGAGAAGTCCTGGCGCAGCCCCTCGGCGAGCGAGCGGGCCGGGAAGAGAGTGTCGCCGAGCGCCGCGATCGCGCCGGTCGCGGCGATCGCCACGACCGCGAGCAGCGCCGCGACGGGGAGCGGCGGCAGCGGCGGCGCCGAGGCCGCCGCCCGCGGAGGCGTCGCCGCCCAGCGCACGGTCAGCGTCAGCGCCGCGAGCAGCGCGAAGGTGTTGAGCAGGTGCGCCACCATCGCGAACGCGCGCATGCTCGAGGCGTCGTGCGCGACGAGCTCGAACAGCACGAGCCCCGCGCCGAGCAGCGCCTCGGTGACGATGAACACCATGCTCGCGACGGCCCACGTGCGCGCGCGGTCGCCGCGCGGGCGCACGCGCACGGCCCAGACCAGGAGGCCGACCACCAGCAGCAGCGCGACGCCGCTCGTCACGCGGTGCGTGAGCTCGATCAGCGTCTCGACCTCGGGCGCGCGCGGCAGCACCTCGCCGTTGCACAATGGCCAGTGCGCGCCGCAGCCCGCACCCGAGCCCGTCGCGCGCACGAACGCGCCCCACAGGATGACGGCGACGTTCCACGCGAGGACGATGGCGGCGTAGGCGACGAGGGTCACGTCGGCTCCGCGTAGCATGCCGCGCCGCGTCTCGCCGTCCCGCCCGACGACGCTGGTCCATCGCCGCAGCAGCTATTTACATCCGCGAGGAGTCGTATAGACGGAACCGCTGACGCGCGATCCGGTCGCCGTGCAGCGCGGCTGGGCGTGGCTGGTGATGCAGAGGGGGGACGGTTCGATGCGTACAAGGATGGCGACCAGGGCCGCCGGGCTCGTGTCCGGGTTCGCCGCCGCGTTCGCCGCCGGCGTGCTCGCTTTTGCCGGCGCTGCAGCGGCGCAGCCCATCCCGATCAGCGAGTTCGCGCCGCGGAACGTCGACCTCGCGGTGGCGCGCTCGATCCTGCAGACGGTATCGCAGCTCCCGCCGGTGACCAACGTCGGCCTGAGCTACCGCTACGACCCCGAGCTCGACACCTACGTGGCGGTGCGCGACGATCTGGGGAGCGGGATGGTCCCGTCGGCGCGCTTCGCGCGCAAGGGAAGCTTCACCTCGATCGTGTCGTTCGCGTGGTTCGAGCTCGACGACTTCGCCGGCCAGGACTCGACCGCCGTGGTGGTCGACGTGCCCGCCGACCGCTTCAACCCCGAAGGGCAGCGCCTCACGCTCGGCGTCGCGGCGCGCGTCAAGACCGAGGTCTACGTCGTCCGGCTCGCGGGCCGCTACACCTTTCTCGACAACATGGACGTCGGGCTCACGCTGCCGCTCATCATCACCGACGTGACCAGCCGCTACCTCGTCCAGCAGCTCCAGGGCCAGGGCGAGATCGACCAGTTCGCGCGCCTCGGCGTGCGCTCGCCCGACGTCGGCAACACGCTGATCGACACGCGGCTGAACCGCATCGCGTTTCCCGGCGGCTTCAACGAGGGCACGAACTTCGACTTCGGCAACATGGTGCTCGACACCAAGTACGGCTTCCCGCTCGAGCTCGAGGACGTCGCCATGGGCGCGCAGCTCGAGCTGCGCCTGCCGACCGCCAGCCAGGCGCGCTTCACGGGCACCGACTCGACCAGCCTGCGCGCGCTGCTGCTCGCGAGCTATCAGTCCGAGGTGCTCGGCTTCTACCTCGCCGGCGGCTACGAGCAGGACTTCTCGACCGACGTGCTGTCGAACGGCTCGATCTCCGCGAGCTTGACGGCGCAGATCCTGCCGGCGCTGCTCGCCGAGGTCGGCATGAACGCCAACTTCTACCGCAAGGACATCGATCTCTTCGACTCGAACCGCTTCGCCGTCGTCCTGCCGAGCACCCGGATCGTCGCGGGCAGCTCGCAGCTCGGCACGAAGGAAGTGAACTTCGGCGGCGGCATCCGCTTCAACCCCGTGTCGGACCTGTCGGTGAGCGCGTACGCGACGACTCCCGTCAGCGACGACGGGTACCGGCCCGGCGAGATCGTCGCGGTGTCGCTCGACTATCCGTTCTGAGCTTGGAGGTGAGATGATGGTCTTCGCACGCTGGATGCGGCTCGCCGCCGTGGGAGTCGTGCTGGCCGCCGCCGTCGGCGCGTGCAGCGGCGACGACTTCGAGCCGGGGGAAACGGTCTACACCGGCATCATCGTCGTGCCGCCCGAGCAGCAGTGCGCCGGCTGCCGCGGCTCGAACGTCCAGGCGCAGCTCCTCGAGCTCGGCCAGGACCAGGCGCCGCGCATCGTCAAGTGCGTCACCACCAACGAGCGCGGCATCTACGACACTTCTGGACCGAACACCTGCCCCGAGATGAGCGACGGCACGCTGCCGCCGGGCGACGGCCAGCAGACCGTCATCGTGGTCGCGATCGTCAACGAGCGCGGCGGGCAGATCGGCGGCCTCGTGTCGTCGCGCCTCGGCTCGGTGACCAGCACCGACTTCAACGGCACGACGCACGTCGCCTGCAAGGCAGGCGTCTTCCTCACCGCCGGCACGGCTTCCTTCGGCGATCCGGGCTGCGTCGTGCAGGCGTCGTGCCCGTCCGGTCTCGCGGGCTGCTTCCCGACGCTCGCGCCCAACGACATCGACGACGCGCGCATCAACACGCTCGAGGAGGCCGGCGAGATGGTCGAGGCGCAGGTCGACTTCACGGAGGTCGACGGCGTCGACCGCGCCTCGTGCGCGGTCATCGTCTGCACGCAGGCGGGCGCCGTGCCGGCGACGCAGGAGTGCCTGCAGCAGCAGCTCGCAAGCTGAGCGACGTGCGCGCGCGCCGCGCAGCGGGGGCGCGCGCACGCAGATGAACGGAAGTTCATCTGCCGGAAAGGTGATCGCGCAGGCGGCGAACGTATCTACCTGGCGAACGGCGGAGACCCCGCCCGAAGCCAGGAGGATACGGTTCGATGAACGAGCAGGTTGCCGTCTTTCCCGCCGACGCGACGAAGCCGCAGGTGCAGCTCGCGCGTCTTCGCGAGCACTTGAACGCTCGCATCGTCGGCCAGGAGACCCTGATCGACCGGCTGCTGGTCGCGATGCTCGCCGACGGGCATCTCCTCGTCGAGGGCGCGCCCGGTCTCGCCAAGACCAAGGCGATCCGCGCTCTGGCGCGCGCCATCGAGGGTGAGGACCACCGCATCCAGTTCACCCCCGACCTGCTGCCGGCGGACCTGACCGGCACCGACGTCTACCGGCCGGAGGACGGCAGCTTCTCGTTCCAGCCGGGCCCGGTGTTCCACAACCTGATCCTCGCCGACGAGATCAACCGCGCGCCCGCCAAGGTGCAGTCGGCGCTGCTCGAGGCGATGGCCGAGCGTCAGGTCACGGTCGGGCGCCACACCTATGCGCTGCCGCGGCTGTTCCTCGTCATGGCGACGCAGAACCCGATCGAGCAGGAAGGCACCTATCCCCTGCCCGAGGCCCAGCTCGACCGCTTCCTGATGCACATCCGCGTCGGCTACCCGAGCGCCGGCTCCGAGCGGAAGATCCTCGAGCTGGTGCGCGCCGAGGCGCGCGGCGACGCGACGCCCAGCATCCCGACCGTCACGCAGAGCACGATCTTCGCCGCGCGCAACCAGGTGCTCGACATGTACCTCGCGCCCGCGCTCGAGGAGTACGTCGTCCAGCTCGTCCTCGCGACGCGCGACCCGTCTCCCTGGGGCGCCGACCTGGCGCGCGTGGTGCGCTGCGGCGCGAGCCCGCGCGGCACGATCGCGCTCGACCGCTGCGCGCGCGCTCACGCCTGGCTCCGCGGCGCGGAGTTCGTCACGCCCGAGGACGTCCACGCGATCGCCAGGGACGTCCTGCGCCACCGCGTGCTGCTCACCTTCGAGGCCGAGGCCGACGGCATGACCTCCGACGACTTCGTCGACGAGCTCGTCCGCCGCGTGCCGCTCGTCTGAGCCCCCCGCTCTCGCACAGGAGGTCCTCGCATGCAGGACGGATACGGCTTCACGGCGAGCGTCATGGAGCTCGTCAAGCAGCGGCAACCGGGCGACCGCCTGCACGGCGCGCCGCGCGGCCGCGTCCGCACGCAGCACGCCGGCGCGCACGCGTCGGCGTTCCGCGGCCGTGGCATGGAGTTCGACGAGACCCGCGCCTACCAGCCCGGCGACGACGTGCGCGCGATCGACTGGCGCGTCACGGCGCGCACCGGGCGCGTGCACACGAAGCTCTTCCACGAGGAGCGCGAGCGGCCCGTGCTGCTGCTCGTCGACCAGCGCCCGCACATGCGCTTCGGCACGCGCGACGCGTTCAAGTCCGTCGTCGCCGCGCGCTCCGCGGCGGCGATCGCCTGGTCGGCACGCGACGGCGGCGACCGCGTCGGCGCGCTCCTGCTGTCCGACGCCCCGCTGCGGGACTCGATCATCGCGCCGCAGCGGAGCCGCGCGCGGCTCCTCCATCTGCTGCGCAAGCTGAGCGACGCCACGTCGCGCACGCCTGCCGTGGCCGGCAGCGAGCAGCCCCCCTCGCTCGCGGACGCGCTCTCCTCCCTGGCGCGCTCCAGCCGGCCCGGCACCCTCCTCCACCTGATCAGCGACTTCGCCGACCTCGACGAGGCCGCCTGCCGCGAGCTCGCCCGCCTCGCGCGCGGCCGCGCGGTGGCGTGCGTCATGGTCTACGACGCGCTCGAGGCGGCGCTGCCCTCGGCGTCCGGCCTCCGGGTGAGCGACGGCGAGCACGTGCTCGAGC
>JBFMAS010000750.1:0-2620 GCA_040755575.1 Thermodesulfobacteriota bacterium | reverse complement strand
CGGCCAGGACCTCACGATGCCGGGCGGAGGGAGTCGGCGTCCACACGTTCTCGACATCCAGCCAGCGATCCACGCGCCGCCAGGCCTCGGTCATCGGAAAGGGATCGGAGAACAGCCGCGGATTGGTGCTGATGCGCAGGAAGGCGAGCAGGCTCGCCCACGGCAACCCGACGCGGGCGTGCCCGTTGAGCCGGGCATCGAGCCAGGCGTGAGCGGCACGGTGCTGCGGATAGCCGGAGACGACGGCGTAGAGCAACAAATTCGCGTCGACGAGGATCACCTGTAGTCCTCGCCCTCGCCCAGCGACAGCACCTCGTCGACGTTGTCGAGGCTCTTCAGGCGCGGCGTCCCGAGCGAGGCCGGCTCGGTGCGAAACGTCGGGCGCCCGCCCGGCCTTCGCGGGCGCCCCTTGAGGGCCACGATGCCCGCGCGCAGCACCTCGTTGATCGTCTCCTTGAGGCCGGCCCTGCGCTCCGTGCGTAGCCGCTCGATCTCGCGCGCGACATCGTCGTCCAGCGTCAGCGTGGTACGCATGACATCATCGCATAGATACGTGATGCTTTGATGTCAACGCGAGACGCGCTGCCGTGCCGGGGAGGGCGTGCGGGGCGTGCCACCTCGGCTTCGCGGGGCGAACCGTCGACCGCCTTCCGCTCACGCGCCGCGTCGCGTAGAGCAAGCCGCCATGAAGGTCGACGGCATCCTGCCCTTCTCTCTCGCGCACGTGGCGGCGCGCGCAGGCGAGCTCGAGCGGCTCGGCTTCGACGCGGCGCTGTCGGCCGAGGTCGCGAACGATCCCTTCCTGCCGCTCGCGATCGCGGCCGAGCACACCGTGCGCATCGACCTGATGACGTCGATCGCCGTCGCCTTCGCGCGCAGCCCGATGACGCTGGCGCAGACCGCGCACGACCTGAACGCCTGGTCGAAGGGTCGGCTGATCCTCGGCCTCGGCTCGCAGGTGCGGGCGCACGTCACGCGGCGCTTCAGCATGCCGTGGTCGCGTCCCGCCTCGCGCATGCGCGAGCTGATCCTCGCCATGCGCGCCATCTGGGAGAGCTGGTACCGCGGCGCGAAGCTCGACTTCCGCGGCGAGTTCTACTCCCACACGCTGATGACGCCGATGTTCACGCCGCAGGAGACCTCGTACGGTCCGCCGCGCGTCATGGTCGCGGGCGTCAATCCGCGCATGACGGAGATCGCGGGCGAGGTCGCGGACGGCTTCATCGCGCACGCCTTCACCAGCGAGCGCTACCTGCGCGAGGTGACGCTGCCGGCGATCGAGCGCGGCCTCGCGCGCGCGGGCCGGGCGCGCGCGTCCTTCGAGGTGTGCTGCCGGGTGTTCGTCGTCGCCGGCGACGACGAGCGCGCGTTCGCGGCGTCGCGCGACATGGTGCGCGGCCAGATCGCCTTCTACGCCTCGACGCCGGCCTACCGGCCGGTGCTCGAGCTGCACGGCTGGGGCGACCTGCAGGTCGAGCTGAACGAGCTGACGCGCCGCGGCGCGTGGGGCGACATGGCGTCGCTCGTGACCGACGAGGTGCTCGACGCCTTCGCCGTCGTCGCGCCGGATCCCGACCGCCTCGTCGAGCGGATCGGCGCGCGCTGCGCCGGGCTCGTCGACCGTCTCGCCTTCACCGCGCGGAGCGCGGACCCGGAGCGCGCCGCCGAGCAGGTGGCCCGGCTGCGGGCCGTGCCGGCGGCATAGCGCGAACGCGATACGCAGCCTCACGACGCGGCGCGCAAGCGCCGCTGATGCGCAGCATCGCGATTTCTGCTCGATGACGGCGTGCCGGAGGCGCATCATCGTGGCGCCGTGACCTCCCGCCTGCGCCGCTTCCTCTACCGGCACGCGAGCCGGATCCTCAGCGCGCCGCTCGGCACCTACCTCCGCTGCTCGGGGCAGGACGTCGACCAGCTCCGGCGGCACGTCCGCAAGGGCGACGTGCTGCTGGTGTGCGGCGACCAGCGCGTCAGCGAGGTTATTCGCTACTTGACACAGAGCTCGTGGTCGCACGCGGCGATCTACGTGGGCGACGAGCTGCTCCGTCGCGACCCGGTGCGGGCGCGCGAGCTCGAGGAGCGCTGGGGCGAGGACGCGCGTCACCTCGTGGTCGAGGCGCTGCTCGAGGAAGGCGTCGTCGCGTCGCCGCTGTCCAAGTACCGCGGCTTCCACCTGCGGCTCTGCCGGCCGTTCGGCCTCGCGCCGCGTGACGTCGATACCGTGATGGACCTCGTCATCGAGCAGATCGGCGGAGAGTACGACCTGGCGAACCTCGTCGACCTGGCGCGCTACTTCCTGCCGGTGTCGATCGTCCCCGGACGATTCCGTCGAGACGCGCTCGCCCTGGGCAGCGGTCGTCCGACCGAGGTGATCTGCTCGTCGATGATCGCGCGCGCCTTCGACGCGGTCGGCTTTCCCATCCTGCCGCGCACGGAGGAGGAGGTCGCGCGGCTCGCGCAGTCCGCCGCGGGCGACGCCGCCTACCACGTCGGCATGGGCGCGCCGAGCTGGCCGTCGCGGCGCCCGCTGGCGCGCGACCTGCGCATGAGCCGGCGTCCGCACGCGCTGATCACGCCGCGCGACTTCGACCTCTCGCCCTACTTCGAGGTGGTCAAGTTC
>JBFMAS010000749.1:0-13833 GCA_040755575.1 Thermodesulfobacteriota bacterium | reverse complement strand
GGCGAGCACCGCACGGGGGCGAGATGAAGACGATCCTGGTCGTCGACGACGAGGAGCAGATCCGGCAGAGCCTGCGCGGCGTCCTGAGCGACGAGGGCTTCGCGGTCCTCGAGGCGGGGGACGGCCGGCGCGCGCTCGAGCTGCTGCGCTCCGGCTCGCCCGATCTCGTGATCCTCGACGTCTGGCTGCCCGAGATCGACGGCATCGCGCTGCTCGAGCAGATCAAGTCGGCGCACCCCGACCTGCCCGTCATCATCATCTGCGGGCACGCGAACATCGAGGCCGCGGTGCGCGCGACGCGGCTCGGCGCGAGCGACTTCATCGAGAAGCCGTTCTCGCTCGACGCGCTGCTGGGCTCGATCGAGCGCGCCCTCGGCTGCACGGACGGCAGCGCGGAGGAGGACGGCTCGGTCGCGGCCTCCCGCGGGGGCGCCACGGCCGCACCGCCGCACGTCGCGCCCGGCGAGGACGGCTATCTGCCGCAGCGCACGATCGGCAAGAGCGTGGTCGCGAGCGGGCAGGGGCTGCACTCCGGGATTCGCACGGGCGTGATCCTGCACCCGATGCCGCCCGACACCGGCGTCGTCTTCCAGAGCCTCGCGACCGAGAAGAGCGTTCCGGCGCTGGTCGACTTCGCGGACTCGACGGGCTACGCGACCACGCTGTTCCGCAACGGCTTCGGCGCGAAGACGGTCGAGCACCTGCTGGCGACGCTGCACGGCTACGGGATCACCAACCTGCTCGTCAAGATGGAAAACGAGGTACCCGCGCTCGACGGCTCGGCGCTCGAGTTCTGCCAGCTGATCGAGGAGGCGGGAGTCGTCGACCAGCCGGGGCCGGGGATCCCGCCGTACGTCGTCACGCGCCGCTTCCACATCGAGGACGGCCAGAGCGTGCTCGACGTCGAGCCCTACGACGGCTTCGCCATCGACTACACCCTGATCTACCCCGCGCCGGTGGGCCAGCAGCGCTACGTCTTCGAGTACCGCGGCCCCGAATCCTTCCGCGACGAGGTCGCGCCGGCCCGCACCTTCGGCTTCGTGCACGAGTTCACGCGCCTCGCGGCCGCGGGGCTCGCGGCGGGCGGCCGGCTCGACAACTGCGTGCTGATCGGCGAGGACGGCGTCATCAACGGCGAGCTGCGGTTCCCGGACGAGTTCGTGCGCCACAAGATCCTCGACGTGATGGGCGACTTCGCGCTGCTCGGCCGCCCGCTGCGCGGCCGCATCGTCGCCCGCGCCACCGGGCACCGGCACAACGTCGCGATGGTGCGCGAGCTGCTCGCGGCGGCCTGACGCGGGGCCCCGGCTGCCGGACCTCTAGCGCAGAACCGGCGTGCCGATCGTGCCCTTGAGCGTGTAGCTCGGCGTCTCCCCCGCGGCGCGCTTCGGCAGCAGGGCGGTCGCGACGCGGAGCGCCGGCTGGGCGTCGGGCGGGACGTCGATCGTCAAGCGCAGGTTGAGCACGCTCTGCACGACGGGCTCGCGCAGCAGCACGTCGCCGGTCGCCGCGAAGGTGAGGTCGTTCCCCGCGGCGCGCAGCTCCTTCAGCTGGAGGCGCGCGCCGAAGATCTGCGCCGAGCCGGCGACCGTGCCGAGCGCGAGGTCCGGGAGGCGGAAGCCGCGCACGCTCACCTGGTCGAGCGCGACGTCGCGTGCGGAGAGCTCGATCTCGCCCTCGGCGCTCTGCGTCGTGCGGCCGTCGCCGGAGAGCCGCAGCGAGAGGTCCGCGACGCCGGCGAGCCGCCCGGGCGGGGGCACGAGCGGCGCCAGCGCGGGCTCGAGCGACACGCTGCGTGCGTCGAGCGCGCCCACGACACGCGCGCCGGCGAGGCGGACCTTGCCGTCGAAATCGCCGCCGTACGCGCGGCCGGCGAACGCGGCCTGGCGGAAGTCGAAGGTGACGATCGCCGTCAGCGGCATGCGGACGGTGAGCTCGCTCAGGGAGGCGAGCGCCTCGCCGCCGCGCACCGGCGACACCCGGACGTCGGCGAAGCGGTAGCCGTTCGGGAACGCGAACGCGACGCTGCGGAACGCGACCTCGACCGGCGCGGCCGCGAGCGCCACCTCGAGCGCCCGCCGCGCGATCAGGTCGTGCGGCAGCGTGCGCAGCAGCGCGATCACGAAGACGAGCAGCGCGAACGCGGCGTAGGCAAAGAGCCGCGCGCGGGCGCTGACGTAGGCGGCAGCCGCGCCGAGACGACCGCGCGGCGCCGCCCGGACGGCGTCGGGCGTCATTGCGGGCGGATCCGCGCCACGACCACGGTCGCGTCGACCCGCGACTGGTCCTTGTACTGCCGCTTGACGGCGATGCGCTCGACGCTCATCGGCGGGTCCCGGCTCTCGACCGCGTGCAGCAGGCTCACCAGGGCCCGCATGGTGATGCCCTCGATGCGCATCTCGACCAGCTCCTGCGCGAGCTCGTTGCTGATCGTGCGGGTCGACGGGTTCATGGCGACGATGCGCTCGCGACCCGCGATCGGCACCGAGACCGACTCGAGCTGGGCGAACAGCGACGGCCCGGCGTCGCCCGCGCTCGCGCCGCGCTCGAGCGCGTCGACCTCGCTGCGCAGCGTGCGATAGCGCGCGACCAGCTCGCCGATGCTGCCGGCATCGTTGCGCGCCCGCTGGACGTCGCGGTCGAGACGCGAGAGGGCGTCGCCGAGCGGCTCGATCACGCCGAGCCAGAGGACGAGCAGCGCGGTCACGGCGAGCGCCGCCAGGACCAGCGCGCGCTCCCGCGGCGCGAGACGGCCGAGCGCCTCGGATGCGCGGTCCCGCAGCGGTCCCACCAGGCGGGCGAGCGGCGCGGCTTCGGGACGGGCGGGCGTCACGTCGGCTCCGCGGTGAAGCGCAGCGCGACGCGGAACTCGATGCGGCCGTCGACGCCGGTCTTCACGTCCTTGACCTCCGGGTCGAACAGGCCCGGAACCCCCTGCAGCGCGCGCTTGACCACGTCGACCGACTCGTAGCTGTCGGTGCGCGCGTGCAGGCGCACGCCGTCGTCGTCGATCGCGACGTCCTCGATCGTCACCGGCACCTGATCCGGGACGGCCTCGTCGATGCCGTGCAGCAGCTCGAGCGTCGGGGGCCGCCCGGCGGCCGCGCCCCCCAGCGCCGCGCGCCGCTTCTCCAGCGTCTCGATCGCGCCTTCGAGGCGGGTGCGCTCGGTGCCGGGCGCGGCGCCGGGCAGCACGTCGGCGACGGCGCGCGAGATCTCGGCGCGCAGGCTCGCGAGCTCGGCACGGCGCTCCGCGACCGCGGCCCCGAAGGCGACGAGCCCGAGGGCGACCGCGGCCGCGGCCAGCCAGCCGGCGATCCGGATCTGCCGCCACGCCTCCTCGCTCGGCGCGTGGTACGCGAGCTCGCCGGTGCGGAAGTCGAGCCCGAGCGGCGAGAGCCCGGCCGCGCGCGCGGCGAGCGCGACGGCGCGCAGATCGGCCGCAGGCGCGCCCGCCGCCCAGCCGGGCAGGTGCGTCGCGAGGGCGAGCGGCTCCGCCGCGAGGCCCGCGCCCAGGCTTCGTGCCGCCTCGTCCGCCGGCGCGGCGACGAGCACGGGCGGCGCGCCGTCGCCGTCGAGGAGCGCGAGCGCCGCCCAGCGCAGCTCGCGCGCGCGCTCGGCCGGGGACGGAGCGTCGACGACGCGGAACGCCGTCAAGCGCCCGGCGCGGAAGAGCGCGACGCCGCCGTCGGCGCGCGGGTCGAGGACCAGCGCGTCGCCGCTGCGCGGGCGCACGAGGCCGGCCAGCGCGAGCGTCGCGACGTCGACCAGCGAGGGCTCGAGCCCTGCGGCGCGCATCTCCTCGAGGTGGCGCTCCACGTCCGCGCGCTGCGCGATCGCCGCGAGCACGGCGGCGCCGTCCGCTTCCCGCTCGAGCACCGTGAAGGCGATGACGCCGGTCTCGACGTCGAACGGCACCAGGCTCTCGAGCTCGAACGGTACGGTCGCCGCGAGGCGGCTTGCGTCGGCGAACGGCAGGTGGAGGACGCGGTGGCTCACGGAGGAGCCCGGCAGCGCGCTCGCGACGGCGTCGGGCGGCGACGGCACGTGGCGCTCGACCAGCGCACGAAGCTGCTCTGCGAGCGGACGGGCCGCGCCGCGCGCCTCGCGCCACGTGCCGACGAGGCGCGTCGTGCGTCCCGCGGTCTCGAGCAGCGCGATCGTCAGCGCCTCCTGCGTCGCGTCGACGCCCAGCGCCAGCATCTCAGGAGATCTCCACCGGCATGACGTCCGCGACCGGACGCTCCTGCCACCACAGGCGGCGCGCCCGCTGCCCGCCGCGCTGCACGAACGTGCGCAGCACCTGGGTCACGTCGCCGACCGTGCCCGAGGCGCGGATCGAGTACAGGTTGCTCTTGGTGCCGAGCCACTCCTTGCGCGCGCCGGGGCAGCTGTCGTTCTTCCAGGCGTCGACCTCCTTGCGCCACTCCTCCTTCTGCTCGTCGGTCGGGAAGGAGGGGCAGGCGGGCGGGCCGTCGCCCTCGCCGACCTCGCAGCCGAGCGCGCGCAGCACGCGCCAGTCGGCCGTGTTGAGATTGACGGGCTGCGGCGGTCCCTGCGCGCGCGTGTCGGTGCGCGGCACCACGGTGGCGTAGGGCCGCAGCACGCGCAGCGTCTGGTCGTCGAAGCCGCGGATCAGCAGCAGCTCCTCGAGGCTCGTCATCGGGCGCTGGCGCGGCTCGCACGGCATGGGAAGCGCACAATAGTCGCTCGCCTCCCCGGTTGCCATCGGCGCGCCCGTGGTCGGCGGCTTGATCCACGCGGCGATGCGCTCGACCAGCTCGGGGTCGAGGTCGAGGAGCGTGAACAGCTCCTCGACCGCGGCGCGGTAGCGCGGGTCGCCGACGCCGTTCAGGTCGAGCTTGCCGCCCTCGTCGCTGATCTGCAGGCCGACCACACCCGGCCCGACCGGGACGCCGATGATGGGCGCCGCCCAGAGCGCGTTCGGGCAGGTGACGTCCGGGTCGTTGGTGTCGTTCGAGGTGACGAGCGCCTCGCCGGCGACCTCGGCGGAGCGCGCGAGCAGCTGCGCGGCCATCGCGTTGCCCGCGTTGCGCGTGAGGTGCGTGTGTACCAGCGTCGCGTCGGTCATCTCGATGACGATCACGGTGAGCAGCGCGACCGCGAGCAGCGCCGACAGCAGCGCCATCCCGCGCTCGCCGCGCGGGATCCGCCTTCGGCGCGTCGTCACGACGGGCTCCGGCCGCCCATCGGCAGGTCGATTAGCAGGCGGTAGACGGGCGGATCCTCGGTGCCGTCCGCGAGCGCGAGCTCGAGCTCGACGGCGCGTGGGATCTGCACGCCGTCGTCACCGCCGCGCCAGCTCGCGAGCAGCTCGCCGTCGTCGGGCAGCACCCGCACCGTGAACGCCTCGACGTCCTCGAGGATCGGGCTCGTCGCGGGCGGCGTGCCCTCGGCGGCGACGGACGGGAGCTGGTCCTTCATCAGCACGCCGCCCGCCGAGCCGGGCAGGCCCGGCTCGAGGCGGTAGCGCACGATCTCGATCGGGTCGTGCACGCCCGAGCGCATGCGGCGCGCCTGGGTCGTCGCGAAGCTGAGCTCGCTCGCCGGGCGCTCGTCGGTGCGGTCGATGACGGTGAAGCGGCCGCGCTCGCCGGGCAGCACGACCGCCCCGGTGAGCTCCTCGGCGAGGCGCTGCAGCGTGAGGCGCGCAGCATTGGTGCGCTCCATCGCGACCTCCGCGCGCTCGCGCGAGCTGATCGCGCGCTGGAAGGGCGCCGCCTGCGCGAGCGCGAGGATCGCGACGATGGTCAGCGAAACGAGGAGCTCGAGAAGCGTGAATCCCGCTTCGCTCGAGATCCGCGATCGGCGTGCGCGCGTGGCGTCGCTCACGGCTGCCTCGGGCGGACGAACAGCGTCAGCTCGGCGCCCGCGCTCTCGTCGGCGCCGGGCACGACGCGGATCGTCACCTCGCGCGTGTCGGGGGCGGGGAACTCGCTCACCGAACGGTACCAGCGGTAGCCGGGATAGCGGCCCGGGAACTCGGCCTCGAAGTCGCCCTGCGAGTCGCCGACGTCCGGGAAGCCGCCGAGCTCGACCTCGGTGATGAGCGAGCGGGCGAGCAGCAGCGACTGCGCGTACGCCTGCTCGCGGGCCGCGAGGCGCAGGTTGCGCACGTGCAGGCCGAGCAGCGCGGTGAACGCCGTCGCGATGACGGCGAGCGCGACCATCACCTCGAGCAGCGTGAAGCCGCCGCCGCGGCGCACGCGCGATCCGACGATCGTGCTCATGGCTCCGCCAGCGTCCGTACGTCGACCCAGCGCTCGACGATGCGCGGCCTGGAGCGCGCCGGCTCGACCACCACGGAGTAGGTATCGGCCGAGCCCGGTCCCGAGCCGAGACGGACGACGAGCGGGTCGGTGAAGCCGTCGGGCGCGAACAGCGCCGCGACGTGGCCGTCGGCGGTGGTGGTCAAGCCGGGCCCGGCGACGTCGAGCTGGACCGACTGCGGCAAGGTGACGGGGCGGAACAGCGGCTCGTCCGCCGGGATGAAGCGCGGCCCGGTCGTGGTCTCGATCAGCACCTCGGCGCCGTACGCCCCGCCCTGCGGGTCGAAGGACAGCCGCACCCAGCGGCCGCGCAGCGCCGCGTCCTCGCGGAGGAGCTGGATGCGCGACGCGAGCTGGCGCGCGCTCGCCTGCAGCGAGACGCCGCCGAGCACCCCGAGCCGCGGCAGCACGAGCGTCACGAGCAGCCCGATCAGCGCGACCGTCAGGCCGAGCTCGAGCAGCGTGAAGCCGTGCTCGCCACCGGAGGCGGCACGGGCCGCCGCCCGCGCGTCACAGGTTGCGCGAGTCGATGTCGGCGTTGATGCCCTCACCGCCCTCGGCGCCGTCGGCCCCGAACGACATGACGACGTAGCTGCTGCCGTCGCTGCGGAAGACGTACGGCGTTCCCCATGGATCGACCGGGACCTTCTCGAGGTAGCCCTCGGGGTTCCAGCGCCGCGGGACGAGCCCGGTCGTCGGCCGCGTCACCAGCGCCTCGAGGCCCTGCTCGGTGGTCGGAAAGAACCCGTTGTCGAGCTTGTACAGGCTGAGCGCCTGCTCGATCGCCTTGACGTCGGCCGCGGCCTTGGTCTGGCGCGCCTCGTCGGTGCGGCCGAGGATCCGCGGCGCGACCAGCGTGATCAGCAGGCCGAGGATGAACACCACGACCATGATCTCGATCAAGGTGAAGCCGGTCTGGCGTGCGAGCCGGCTCTCTCTGACGTCGTAGCCCATCGACGGCCCCTCTTAGCGCACCAGCGCGTTGATCTCGAAGATCGGCAGCAGGATCGCCAGCACGATGAACAGCACGATCGCGCCCATGACGACGATCGTCACCGGCTCGAGCACGGCGGTCAGCGTGCCGAGCGTGCTCTCGACCTCCTGCTCGTAGCCGTCGGCGACCTTGCCGAGCATCGCCTCGAGCTCGCCCGAGCGCTCGCCGACGGCGATCATGTGGGTCACGAGCGGCGGGATCAGGCCCGACTGGCGAAGCGGTGCGGCGATGCTCTGGCCCTCGCGGATCGCCGCGCGCGCCTCGTCGATCGCCAGCGCCAGCGCCCGGTTGCCGGCGACGCCGCTCGCGACCTCGAGCGACTGCAGGAGCGGGATGCCGTTGCCGAGCAGGGTCGCGAGCGTGCGGGCGAAGCGCGCCACCGCGACGCGCGTCACGAGCGGACCGACCAGCGGCAGCGTGAGCAGCTTGCGGTCGAGCCACAGGCGCCACTGCGGCCGCCGCCGCGCCGCGACGAGCCAGGCCACGAGCCCCGCGAGCAGCAGCGCGATCAGCCACCAGCTCGACGCGATCGCGCTCGAGACGCCGAGCAGCGCGCGCGTCAGGAGCGGCAGGGTCTGCTTCTGGTCGGCGAAGATGCGCGTCACGCGCGGCACGACGAAGCCCAGCAGGAAGGCGACGATGCCGGTCGAGACCACCGTCATCAGGACGGGGTAGGCGAGCGCGTTGCGCACCCGCGACGTGAGCCGCGTCTGCGCCTCGGTGTAGGTGGCGAGCCGCTCGAGGACGAGGTCGAGCGCTCCCGCCGCCTCGCCGGCGCGGACCATGCCGACGTACAGCTCGGGGAAGACGGTCGGGAACTCGGCGAGCGCCGTCGCGAGCGGCGTGCCCTGGGTCACCTGGTCCCGGACGTGCGACAGCACCTGCGTCAGCGCGGGGCGATCGCTCTGCTCGCCGACGGCGGCGAGCGCCTCGACGACCGGCACGCCGGCGGCGATCAGCGTGCTGAGCTGACGCGACACCAGCGCGAGGTCGGCGGCCGACACGCGCGGCCCGCGGCGCAGCGACAGCCCGGCCGTCGCGGGCTCTCGCCCGCGCTCCTCGCTGACCTCGGTCGGGTAGATGCCGTCGCGGCGCAGCCGCAGGCGCGCGCCCCTCGCGCTGTCGGCGTCGATGACGCCCTGCACGTTGCGGCCCGCCGCCGTGAGGCCGCGGTAGGCGAAGACCGGCATGATCAGGACCGTTGGACGCGCGGGCCGCGCCGGCCATTCGAGCCGGCGGCCGCCCAGGCGTGTGCTCGGCGCGCGGAGCGTCCGGCCGAGCGGCTGCTCCTACACCACATCTTCCTGGGTCACCCGCAGCACCTCCTCCACCGTCGTCAGCCCGGCCGCCACCTTGGCCGCTCCGTCCTCGCGCAAGGTGGGCATGCCGTGGCTGGTCGCGTGGCGGCGCACCGCCGCGGCGTCGCTTCGCTGCATGACGAGCGAGCGCACGGCGTCGTCGAGGACCAGCAGCTCGTGGATGCCGGAGCGTCCGCGGTAGCCGGTGCCCTTGCACGACTCGCAGCCGGGACCGGCGACGTAGATCCGCGTCCCCGGCGCGATGCCGAGCTCCGCCGCCTCGGCGCCCTCGGCCACGGCGGGCCGCCGGCAGGATGGGCACACGCGACGCACGAGCCGCTGCGCCATGACCGCGACCAGCGACGACGAGACCAGGAACGGCTCGATCCCCATGTCGATCAGCCGCGACAGCGCGCCGAACGAGTCGTTGGTGTGCAGCGTGGAGAACACCAGATGGCCGGTGAGCGCCGCCTGGATCGCGATCTCCGCGGTCTCGCCGTCGCGGATCTCGCCGACCATGATGATGTCGGGGTCCTGGCGGAGGATCGAGCGCAGGCCGTTCGCGAACGTGAGGTCGATCTTGGGATTGACCTGGATCTGGCCGACGCCGTGCAGCTGGTACTCGATCGGGTCCTCGATGGTGATGATGTTGCGCAGGCTCGAGTTGAGGCGCGACAGCGCGGCGTAGAGCGTCGTCGTCTTGCCGCTGCCCGTCGGGCCGGTGACGAGGACGATGCCGTGGCTGCGCTGGATGAGCTTCTCGATCTGGCGCAGGTTGCCGCCGGCGAGCCCGAGCTCCTCGAGCGTCAGCAGCGCGCCCGTGCGGTCGAGCAGGCGCAGCACGGCGCGCTCGCCGAACTGCGTCGGCACGATCGACACGCGCACGTCGATGTCGCGTCCCGCGGCGCGGAAGCGCAGGCGGCCGTCCTGCGGCAGGCGCTTCTCGGCGATGTCGAGGCCGGCCATGATCTTGATGCGGGCGACGATGGTCGGATGGTAGCGTCGCGGCGGCTTCAGCACGTCGTAGAGCAGGCCGTCGATGCGGAAGCGGACCGACACCTCGCGCTCGAAGGGCTCGATGTGGATGTCGGACGCGCGGTCCTTGACCGCCTGGAAGAGGAGCGAGTTCACCAGGCGGATGATCGGCGCCTCGTCGTCGGCGTCGAGCAGGTCGCGAGGCTCCTCGAGCTCGTGCGCGACCGCGTCGAGCTCGCCGGCCTCGATGTCGCCCATCACCGCCTCGGCGGTGCCACGCGCGCTGTCGTAGGCGAGGTTGATCGCCTCGAGGATGGTCGCGGCCGGCACGACCACCGGGCTCACGCGCCGGCCGTAGAGCGCGCGCAGATCGTCGACCACCTGGGTCGCCCGCGGGTCGGCGACCGCCACCAGCAGCGTGCCGCCGTCCTCACCGAGCGGCAGGCACGCGCTGCGCTTCGCGTACTGGATCGGCAGGCGCGCGAGCAGGGCGGGGTCGACCTGGCGGGCGTCGACCTGGTCGCGGAAGGGCAGGCCGAAGCGCTCCGCGAGCGTCGCGGCGGTCGCGGCGTCGGGCAGGACGCGGGACGCCCCGGTCTCGCTCGTGGCGTCGTGGCTGCGTGGCGTCGGCATGGGCCGCGCCTATTGTGCCACGGCGGAGCCCGCGCTGCCTTCCGGGCCGAGCAGCACGCCGTCCTGGCGGTCCGCGCCGCCGTTCGCGCCGGCCGCGCCGCCGTTCTCGGCGGGCAGCAGCACGCCCACCGTGGTGGCGCGCGCGGGCGGTCGGGGCTCCGGCGGCGGCGGCTCGGCGCTGCCCCGCGTCCCCGCGAACATCCCGCGACCGGTCAGCGCCGCGCGGAAGCGCCGGCGCTCCTCGTCGGACACCGACGCCATCACGGCCGGATTGCGCAGGATGCGCGGCGTCAAGAGGATGATGAGGTTCACCTTCTCCTTCGAGTCGTCGTCGAACTTGAACAGGTTGCCGAGCACCGGGATGTCCGACAGGTAGGGGACGCTGCTCTCGCTCTTGCGCAGCGTGTCCGAGATCAGGCCGCCGATGGCGACGGTCTGGTTGTCCTTGACGACGACGCTCGTGGTCGCGGAGCGCACCGTCGTCGTCGGGCCGAGCTGCAGCACCTGGACCTCGGCCGTCGGCACGAGCGCCGACACCTCCTGGAAGATCAGCAGGCGGACGGTGTCGCCCTCGGAGATCTGCGGCGTGAGCCGCAGCGTGATGCCGACGTCGCGCCGGTCGATCTGGCTGAAGGTGTTCTCGAGGTTGGTCTCGTTGGTCGAGCGGCTCGTGACGAAGGGCACGTTCTGGCCCACGACGATCTCCGCCTCCTCGTTGTCGGTCGTCATGATGGTCGGCGCGGACAGCACGTTGATGTCGGTGTCCGCCTCGAGGGCGCTGAGCAGCGCGGCGCCCGCTGGGATCTTGGTGCCGTCGGCGAGGATGATCGACTGCTCGCTGATCAGCGCGGCGAGCAGGCCCGACAGGTTCCCGATCCCCGTCACGTCGCCGCTCGCGAGCGATTGCGTCACCGGGTTCAGGTTGCGGAAGTTGACGCGGCCGAAAGCGACGGCGCCGTCGACCGAGGTGCCGCCCTGCAGCTCGATGCCGAGCTGGCGCGCGCGGGTCAGCGAGACCTCGAAGATGATCGCCTCGACGAGCACCTGGCGGCGCGGGATGTCGAGCTGCTCGATGACCGCGCGCAGCACCGCGTAGTCCTGCGGCGCGGCGCTGATGACGAGCGAGTTGGTCGCCGGGTCCGCGGTGACGCGCACGCCGGACTCGAACTCGACCGCCGGGCCGCCGCTGCCGGCGCTCACCACGCCGCCCGCCGTGCCGGGCTGCGACACGGCGCGTCCCGTGCCGGGCAGCGCGCCCGCGCTCTGGCGGCTGATCGTGCTGCGGCCGAAGTCACCGAGCGACTGCGAGCCCGTCGCGGTGCGGTAGGCGCCGCTGCCGAAGCGGCCGCCGCCTTCCGTCACCGCGCGGCCCGGAAGGATCTGGCGCGGAACGGTGGACGTCGTCGTCCCGACCAGCTCGGCGAGCACCTGGACCATCTCCGTCGCGTCCGCGTGCCGCAGGTAGTAGACGTTGATCCGGCCCGTGCCCTTGGGCAGCGGCCGGTCGAGCTTGTTGATCAGCGCGTACGCTTGGCGGATCTCGAGCTGGTTGCCGATGACGATGACCGCGTTCGAGCGCTCGTCGGGGACGACGCGCAGGCCGCCCGGGCCGCGGGCCGTGCCCGCCGGCTGGGCCTTCGCTCCGACGCCCGGCACCGCGCTCGTGCCCGGTGCGGCGCGCGTCGCGGCGTCCTGGTCCTCGATCGCCTCGCGCAGGATCGTCGCGACGTCGCCGGCGAACGCGTGCTTGAGCGGGATGACCTCGACCGTGCGCTCCTGCCCCGGCACGTCGAGCCCGAGGATCAGCTCGACGAGGCGCGCGATGTTCACCTCGCTGTCGACGATGATCAGCGAGTTGGTCGGCGTGTACGCCGAGATCAGGCCGTCGCGCGACACCAGCGGCTGCAGGAGGGCGGCGGCCGCCTGCGCCTCGAGGTGCTCGAGGGGCACGAGCTGCGTGACGTAGGTGTCCGACGGCTGCTCGACGTCGCCGTCCACCGGCAGGCCGGCGCTCTTGGCATCCTTGATCGCCACGATCTTGACCACCGGGCCGGTGTCGACGAGCGTGAAGCCCTTCACCTGCAGGACGGACTGGAAGACGCGGTACGCCTCCTGCACGGTGATCTTGCTCGGCGAGATCACGGACACCTTGCCCTTGACCTTGTCGTCCAGCAAAAAGTTCTTCCCGGTGATCTCGCTGATGAACTTCACCAGGGTCGCGATCTCGACGTCCTGGAAGTCCATCACGACGAGGTCGCCGGCGGCGAGCGGCTGCGGCGCGGCGCCCTCGGCGCCCGGCGTCGGGTCGGGCTCGTCCTGTGCGCGCGCCGGCAGCATGGCGAGCGCGAGCGCCGCGACGAGGGCTGCGGCGAGCGCGCTCCGGCGGCGGACGCGGGTCGCGTGGGGAGCCGGGGCGCTCAACGGATCTCGTAGGAGAGGGTGCGCGTCTCCCCTCCGCGAACGACGTCGACGTTGAGACGCTTCTCGCCCTGCAGCTCCTGGAAGAGCGTCAACGCGCGGGCGGGGTCGTTGATCTCGATGCCGTTGACCCTCTGCACGACGTCGTTGTTCTGCAGGCCGATCTTCTGGAACAGGCTGCCCGGACGGATGGCGAACAGCCGGAAGCCGTTCGTCTTGCCGTCCTGCATGTTCGGCACCGCGCGCATCTGCGTGAAGAGCTGCGACAGGTTCTCGAGCGAGTGGTCGACCTCTGCCTGGGCGACCAGGTAGCGGTCCTCGCCGATCTTGCGGATCTGCGACTCGGCGTCGGCCGACGCCGCCGCCGAGGTCGTCACCGCCGTCGTGGTCGCGCTCGAGCCGCCGCCGCCGAGGTTCGGCGGCACCAGCAGCAGCTCCTCCTGTCCGTCGCGACGCAGCACCATGCGCCGCCAGCCGATGTCGATCACCTCCGCCCCTCCCACCTTGTCGCCGATGCCGAGGATCCGCTGCTCCTTCGACTGCGCGTCCTCGATCACGGCGTAGAGCTTGTCGCCGTGGCTCCCCGTGCCGAGGAGCTGCAGCGACGCCGGCCCGCTGCGCGTCGTCGTGCCCGACGCCACCGGCTCCGTGGCCGGCACCGCCGCGAACAGATCGCGCCTTGCGATCGCGACGTAGTCCGCGAGCGGTCGCAGCTTGGTGCGCGTCGTCCGGTCCGTCGTCGTCTGCTCGAACGACACCCCGGTGCGCGACAGCCGGCCACGCACGATGCTCGACACGGCATTGGCCGCGAACGTCGCGGCGAGGCCAAGCAGGATCAGGTGTGCCGCAATCCAGTACGGTCGGCGGATCCTCGTGAGCACGACGACGTGAGACGTATGCCAACCCGTGCAGGGCTGCAAGCGACGCAGCGCGCGTGCTGCGTGTATTGCCTCCTACTCGTGGGAGACGACGGTCTGCCGGCTCCCCTCCGGTCGCGGGCCGCTCGCCGTGCGATTCCCGCCGCAGCCTCGCCACCGCGCCCTGCCGGCGCCGGCGCGCGGGCGTGCACGCCTCGGCGCCGCCGCCCGAGCGCGAGAGCGACGCCGCTGTCAATCGCTCGAGCGTACTTGACGGCGCATCTCCGCGCCGGAGCGTGGAGCGACCGGCGCGGCGCACGGTGTCGCCGTCGAGAGGGCGAGCCCGCGGGGCGGCGCCGGCAGGGCGC
>JBFMAS010000748.1:0-2909 GCA_040755575.1 Thermodesulfobacteriota bacterium | reverse complement strand
CGTGCGGCGCGCGAGCTGCTGCGGGCACGCGAGCTGGCCCGCCAGCTCCGCATGGGACGCTACGAGCAGCGCGCGTCGGCGCTGCTCGCCGACCTTGCGCCCGGCTCGGTCGCGGAACAACCTGCTGTCTAGGCTGGACCGGGTCCAGCAAGGAGGCATTCCATGCGCAGCAGACCGACGCTCCCCGTGCGCCACGCGCTTCGCCTGGCGCTCGTCGCCGCCGTCCTCGCCTCCTGCGCGACCTCGCCGCTCGGTCGCAAGCAGCTCCGCCTGCTCTCCGGCGAGCAGGTCGCCGGCATGGGCGCGACCGCCTTCCAGGAGATCAAGCAGCAGACACCGCAGGCGAGCGACGCGGCGACCACCCGCTACGTGCGCTGCGTCGCCGACGCGATCGCCGCGCAGGCGAGCGGACCGGGCGCGCCGGCGCAGTGGGAGGTGGTGGTGTTCGCCGAGGACGAGGCGAACGCGTTCGCCCTGCCGGGCGGCAAGATCGGCGTCTACACCGGCATCGTCGAGGTCGCGAAGAACCAGGACCAGCTCGCGACCGTGATCGGGCACGAGGTGGCGCACGTGCTCGCCCAGCACGCGAACGAGCGCGTGTCGCAGCAGGTCGTCGCGGGCGCCCTGATGGAGGTCGCGGGGCAGGCGCTCGATCCACGTCTCGCCGCCGCGCTCGGCGTCGGCGCGCAGGTCGGCGTGCTGCTGCCGTTCAGCCGCACGCAGGAGAGCGAGGCCGATCTCCTCGGGCTCGACCTGATGGCGAGCGCCGGCTTCGATCCGCGCCAGAGCGTCCCCTTCTGGCAGAACATGGAGAAGGCGGGCGGCGCCGGCGCGCCGGAGTTCCTCTCGACGCACCCCTCGGGCACGACGCGCATGCGCGACCTGAACGAGCGCATCCCGCAGTCGCTGCAGCTCTACGAGCAGGCGGTCGCGGCGGGACGGCGGCCGAGGTGCGGCTGAGCGGTCACCCCGCCGCGCCCGGGACCGGATTCACGCGGCGGCCCCGCGACGCGAGGAAGTCGTGGACCTGGTCGCGGACCGCCGGGCTCGCGAGCAGGTCGTGGCCGAGCTGCGGCCAGGCGACGAAGCGCGCCGAGCCGCGCCGCGCGCCGCTCTCGTCGGGCCGCAGGCCGTAGGCTTCGGCGAGGCGCGCCGCGGCGTGCGGCCCGAGGCCCAGGTCGAGCCCACCGCCGACCAGCAGCAGCGGCGCGGTGCTGGCGCCGCCCGTGCGCTCGGCCGCGAAGCCGGCGGGCTCGGCGGGTCCGTGGACGAGCCCGTAGGCCGGCGTCACCAGGTCGCGCAGCAGCAGGAGCTGCGCGTCGGCGAAGCAGACGCCGTCCGGAGCGCACTGCTGCGCCGTCGCGCAAGGGCGCCCGTGCGCGGGGCCGCCGCTGCACGTCTGGTAGTGCTCCGCGCCGAGCTCCTTCGGGACCTGCAGGACCTGCCACTCCGCGAAGTCCGCCGCCGGCGCGGCGAGCACCGTCGTCCCGAGACGGGGCTCGACCGAGCGCACGAGGACGCCGACCATCGCCCCCATCGAGTAGCCGAGGTAGCGCACCTCGGCCGGACGCCACGTCCGCCCGCCGGGAAGGACGTAGCCGCACGACGCCGCGCGAACGGCGGCCAGGACGTCCACCGCTGCTTGACGCATGCCGAGCGTCAAGCGTCCGGGGTCGAGCGGGTCGACGAAATCGCCTTCCCCGCTGCGCTCGCCGTGCCCCGCGAGATCGATCGCGAGCGTCGCGACGCCGCGCCGCGCGAGCCCGATCGCGTGCGCCTTGACCATCGCCTCCGCTCGTCCACCGTGCCCGTGCACCGCGACGACGAGCGGCGTCTCGGGACCGAAGCCGCGCGGCAGCGCGAGCAGGAACGGACGCTCGACGGGCCGCGCATCTGCGGCGCGCACGCCCAGGATCCGTGCGCTGCCGCGACCGCCGCCGACGTCGAGCGAGGGGTAGCGGCCGCGAAAGACGCCCGCCACCGCGGCGCCCGTGAAGCCGACGCTCGTCGGCTCGACGCCGAGGCCGTCGCGCTCGACCGGGCCGCACGCCTCGCGCGCGAGCGCATCGCGGTACCCCGCCAGCCCGGCGCGCGCGTCGAGCACCCGGACTTCCAGCCCGGCTTCGCCGGCGGCGCGCTCGCCGCCGGCGGCCGACGCGCCGGCGCCCCGGCGCCGCACCGGCAGGAACCGCGCCCGCACGCTGAGCAGCTCGGCGCCCGTGAGCGGCCGCTGCGGCAGCGCCTCGACGGCGCCCGTCGAGGGAGGTGCCGGGACGTCCGCGGCCTGCGTCGCGAGGCGCCGCAGGAGCTCGCGGGCGCCCGCGTCGCGGAAGGCGAGCTCCTGGCCGGCGAAGACCGCGTCGTAGCGGCCGGCGAGCCGCCGCCCGATCTCGGCCTCCGGCGCGCCGGCGCCGGGCGACCATGCGATCGGGCTCGTGTCGGGTACGCCGTCGAGCGTCAGGCGGTAAGAGCGCCCCTGGCGAAGCGGGCGCAGAGGGCGCACGCGCAACGTCGTGCCGTCCGGCCCGAGCGTGACCAGCGCCGCGACCTCGCCCGCAGGCCGCGCGAGCGGGCAGCCGTCGGCGGCCGCGTGACGCAGCCAGGCGAGCCGCGACAGCGCGCCGCTCACGACGATGCGCGCGAGCGCCGCGAGGTCGCGCGTCGCCGCGTCGGACGCCCGCGCGTCGGCGGCGAGCGCGTCGAAGAGCGCGACCAGCGCCGGCGAGCAGGCAGCCACGTCGATCCCGGGGCAGCCGCCCTCCGCGCGCGGCGCGCACGCCGCGCGAGTACGCTCGGCCGGGCCGCGGCCCGCGCTGCCGCTCGGCATGGCGCCCGCGACCTGCACGGCCACGCCGATCGCGGCGACCGCGCCCTCGACGGAGTCCTCGGGAGGCGGGACGGCGGCGCCC
>JBFMAS010000747.1:0-2087 GCA_040755575.1 Thermodesulfobacteriota bacterium | reverse complement strand
CGCCTTCGCCGCGCGCAGCTCCGGGTCGCCGAGCAGGCGCGCGAGCGCCGTCGCGACCAGGGCCGCGTCCGGACGCTCGACCAGGATGCCGCCGTCGCCGACCACCTCGGGCACCGAGGTCGCCGCGACGCCGACCACCGGACAGCCGCAGGACATCGCCTCGATGAACGTCAAGCCAAAGCCCTCGAAGCTCGACGGGCTGACCATGACGTCGGACGCGCCGTAGAGCTCGACCAGCCGCTCGCCGTCGAGCTCGCCCGCGAGGTGCAGGAAGGGCGGCGGCTCCTCGAGCCAGGGCGCGGTGTAGCCGGGCCGGCGGCGCCCGGCGACCACCAGGACTACCGGCACGCCGTCCGCCCGCAGGCGCGCCACGGCCTCGACCGCCACCTCGACCCGCTTGCGCGGCTGCGCCGTGCCGACGAACGACACCAGGAAGCCGTCCCCCGCGCCGTAGGCGCGGCGCACGGCCTCACGCCGGCGCGGGTCGGCGAAGGGCCGGAAGCGCCCGCTCACGCCGTGCGGCACGACGGCGATGCGCTCCGGCGCGACGCCGAGGCGCGCGTGCACGTCGCCGGCCGCATGCCGCGAGACGCAGATCACGCGCTCCGCGACGCGCGCGGCGTGCCGCAGGTGCACGAGGAGCTGCAGGCGCTGCGCGCGCGCGAACGTCTCGGGCTCGGCCAGGACGGCCAGGTCGTGGATCGTCACCACCTGCGCGGTGCGGGCCGGCACGGCGAGCAGCGGCAGGGCGTGCTTGGTGCCGTGATAGACGTCGGGCACGAGCGCGCGCAGGCGCCACGGCACCGCGACGTTGTCCCACCACGGCTGGCGCCACGGCGACGGCAGCGGGATCTCGACGAGGCGCACGCCGCCCAGGTCCCGGAACAGCTCCGGCCGGTCGCTCAGCACCGTGAGCTCGAGCCGCGGCTCGTCACCGAGCGCACAGAGCGCGTGCACGAGCTCCACCGCGTAGGTCGCGGGTCCGCCGGTCACGCCCACGACCGCGCCGATCGCCACGTGCAGGCGCGTCAAGCAGCGTTGCCTTCGGCCGCCGCCACGCGCCGTCCGAGCACGCGGCGCAAACCCTCGCCGACGCCGCGCCACATCGCCGACACGACGTCGCGCCGGCCGCGCAGGCCGTAGATCACCGAGCTCCCGGCGACGAGGCCGAAGTAGATCGGCAGGAAGGCGAGCCAGGCGGCTGCGCTGCCGTGGTCGCGCATCAGCAGGAGCTGGTTGCGGGTCTTGAGACGCGCCGCGTAGGGCTGAAGGCCGGTCACGAAGCCGCGCATGCCGTCGTGCAGCACGACCGCACGCGGGACGAGAAGCGGCCGGTAGCCGAGCGCGCGCGCCCGCAGGCAGTAGTCGACCTCCTCGTAGTAGACGCGCAGGTCCTCGCGGTACGGGCCGACGCGCTCGAAGCACGCGCGCGTCACGAGGATCGCCGAGCCCATGATGCCGCCGACCGGGTACGGCGTGCCGTCGCCGCGCGAGCGGACCTTCAGCAGCGTGCGCGGCACCGCGAGCGACCACGCGGCGTAGCGCTCACCGAGCGACAGCGGCCGGTGCGGCGGCCGCAGGTCGAGCAGGGCCGGCCCCACGATGCCGGCCTCGGGGTGGGCGCGCTCCGCCTCGAGCAGCAGGCAGAGGGAGTCGGGCGCGAGCGTCGTGTCGTTGTTGAGGAACAGCAGGTGCGTCACCTCGCCTGCGAGCGCGCGCGCCGCGCCGGCGTTGACGCCGCCCGCGAAGTGCCGGTTCTCGTCGAGCAGCACGAGCTCGACGTCGGACGCGCCGCCGTAGTCGCGCAGCAGGAGCTCGCGCTCGTCCGCGCGCGACGCGTTGTCGACGACGATGATGCGCAGCTCCACACCGGTGCTCGCGCGCAGCGAGGCGACGCAGGCGCGCGTCACCTCGCCTCCGTTCCACGTCACCACCACCGCGGCGACGACCGGTGCGCTCACGACGCGACGCCCTCGACGAGCGACGTGGGCACGGCGGCGAGCCCTCGCTCGGCGAGCGCCGTGCGCAGGCGCTCCGCGCGCACGGCCGGCCCCGCCGCGCGCTCGACCGCGCTCCGCGCGCCGCGG
>JBFMAS010000746.1:0-8105 GCA_040755575.1 Thermodesulfobacteriota bacterium | reverse complement strand
GGTGCTGGCCGCGCTCGTGGTCTGCGTCGCACTGCTGCTCGCCGGCCGCGCCGCGCTCGCGGGCGTGGTCGAGCCCGAGCAGCGGCTCGCGGTCGATCTCGTCGTCGTGCTCGCGACGGTGCTCCTGCTGGTGCCTGGACAGCGGCTGCTGCGCGCCTCCGTCGAGCGCCTCGGCTTCCGCCGCAGCCGGCAGCGCGAGGGAGAGCTGCAGGAGACGATGCGCACGCTGTCACCCGAGCGGGGCGCGGAGGAGTGCTGCCGGCGCGCGCTCGCGACGCTCGTGCGCGTCATGGAGCTGCGCGGCGCCGCCGCGGCGATCGACGGCGCGGCGACGGTCGCGCACGGCGCGATCGACGTCGAGGCGGTCCTCGCCGTGTGGCCGCGGGATGCGTACGAGCGCCTGTTCAAGAGCTATGGCGGCGGCCTCGGCGTGCTCGAGATGCGCGAGCTGCCGGAGGAGCTGCGCGACCCGTTGATCGAGGCGGCGGTCGTCGGCGTCTTCCCCGTCGTGAGCCCGCGCCGGCGCTGGGGCTACGTCTTCATGACGGCGGGGCTGCTCGGTACGGTGATCACCGAGGAGGACGGGCAGCTCGTCCACGCCTTCACGAACCAGCTCGCGCTCGCGCTGGACGGTGCGGAGCTGCTCGAGCGCGCCGTCGCCGTCGAGCGCTCGCTCGCGCACGCCGAGAAGCTCGCCGCGATCGGCGAGCTCGCTGCGCGCGTCGCCCACGAGATCCGCAACCCCGTCACCGCAGCGCGCAGCCTCGCGCAGCTCCTCTGCCGGGAGCCCGACTCGCCGCACAACGCCGAGCACGCGGAGCTGATCCTCGGCGAGCTGCAGCGCGTCGAGCGCCTGGTCGCGGACCTGCTGCGCTTCTCGCGTCGCGAGGAGCTGCGCCGCGAGCGGACCGACGTCGCCGCGCTGGCGCGCGAGACCGCGGACGCCTTCCGCCTGCGCCTCGACGGATCGCGCGTCACGCTCGACGTCCGGAGCGACGGCGCGGCGGTCGCCGACGTCGATCCCGACAAGCTCCGTCAAGTTCTCGTCAACCTGATCGAGAACGCGCTCGACGCGCTCGACGGCCGTGCGCACGGCACCGTGGCGATCGCCGTCGGCGGCGCGGACCGCGAGGTCACGATCGGCGTGCAGGACGACGGCGCCGGCGTCGCGCCCGACGTGCTGCCGCGCCTGTTCGAGCCCTTCTTCTCGCTCAAGCCGCACGGCACGGGGCTCGGGCTGGCGATCGTCAAGCGCATCGTCGAGGCGCACGGCGGAGCGATCTCGGCACGGCGCGACGAAGCGGTCGGCGGGCTCGCCGTCGACATCACCCTGCCCGCGGCGGCGCACGCGCCCGCGGCGCGCACGGCGGCGGCGGCGGTGCACAGATGACCCGGCTGTCGACGGTCGAGCTCGTCGCCGGCGTGCTGAGCTTCGTCCTCGTGCTCGCCTGGGCGAGCCTCGCACGCGCGGCGTGGTGGCGCGTGCGCGCCCGGCGCGGCACGGCGGCGTTCGCGCTGCTGGGCGCGCTGCTGACGAGCGCGCTGACCCTGATCTACTTCTCCTCGACCATCTTCGCCGTCGTACCTGTCGACATGCACTACCGGCCGAATTCGGTGCTGGGGGCGCTCTACGTCGTCAACGACACCGCCTGCCTGCTCGCGGTGGTGATCTTCCGGCACTGGACGCGGTTCTTCGCCGTGCGGCGCACGCCGGCCTCCCGGCGCTGGCTCGCGACGAACTACGGCAGCGCGGTCGCGGCAATCGCTCTCGCGGTCGCGGTGCGGACCGTCACGCCGCCGCGCGAGCATCCGCTCGTCTTCGCCGGCTTCCAGATCGGGCTGTGGACGTACATGCTCGTCATGCTCGGGCTCAGCATGCGGCAGGTCGCGGCGCTCGCGCGCGGGCCGCGGTGGCGACCCGGCAGCACGAGCGTCGCCCGCCGTCCCGACGTCCTGGTGCTCGGCGTCGGCGTCGCGTGCGTTCTGCTCATGGTGGTGCTGCACGCGTCGGGGAGCTGGGCCGTGCACCGCGACCTGTTGAACGCGCTGCCGATCGTGCTCGGCGTCGCGATCCTGCTGCCGTTCGCGGTGCGCAGCCTCGGCGGGCTGCTCGCCTCCATCGGAACCAACGTCGCGACGCTCGCCGCCGCCGGGGCGGTGCTCTACGGCGTGTGGGCGCTCGACCGGAGCCTCGCCGATCCGGCCCTGCGCCCGCTCGAGCTGGTGCTCGCGGCTGCGGGCCTGGTGGTGGCGTTCGGCCCGGTGCAGCGCGCGGTCGCCGTCGGGCTCGACTGGCTGGTGCTCCGCCGCAGGCGCGACCGCTGGCTCTGCCTGCAGCGGTTCCTGCGCGAGCTCTCGCCCGAGCTGGGCGGAGCCGAGTGCGCGCGCCGCGCGGTCGAGCGCATCGCGGACGGCATGCACCTGCGCGGCGCGGCGTTCGTGTCGCGCGACGGCGAGGCGGTCTGCGCCGGCGGCGTCGCGATCGAGCCCGTCGTCGCCGTCTGGCCGCGCGGCTCCGCCGCCGACGCGCTCGTCGCCCGCGCCGCGATCCACGACGACCTCGCGGTGCTCGCACCCGAGCTGCGCGAGGCGCTGATCGACGCGGACGTCGTCGGCGTCATCCCGGTCCGCGGCGCACGCCGCCTGTGGGGCCACCTGCTGCTCGCGACCGACCTCGTCGGCACGAGCTTCTTCGAGGACGAGCTGCAGTCGATCGAGGCGTACGCCGATCAGCTCGCGCGGATCCTCGACGCGGCCGACATGCTGGCGCGCGTCGTCGCCGTCGAGCGCTCGCTCGCGCACGCCGAGAAGCTGGCCGCGATCGGCGAGCTGGCCGCGCGCATCGCGCACGAGATCCGCAATCCCGTCACCGCGGCGCGGAGCCTCGCGCAGACGCTGTCGCGCGACCCGACCTCGCCGCTCAACGCGGAGCACGCGGAGCTGATCCTCGCCGAGCTGCAGCGCGTCGAGCGACAGGTTGCGGCGCTGCTGCGCTTCGCACGGCGTGAGGACCTGACCTTCGCGCCCACCGATCTCGGCGAGCTGCTGCGGGAGACTGCCGCGCACTTCGAGCCGCGCTTCGCGGGCCACGGCATCGCCTGCGCCGTGGACGCGCCGCGCGGGGTGGTCGCGCGGGTCGACCGCGAGAAGATCCGCCAGGTGCTGATCAATCTGGTCGAGAACGCGATCGACGCCCTCGCCGAGCACGACGTCCCGCAGCGCAGCGTCGCCCTGTCGCTCGCGCAGCGCAACGGCTGCACGGCGCTCGAGGTCGCGGACAACGGTCCCGGCATCCCGGCCGACGCGCTCGAGCGGGTCTTCGATCCGTTCTTCTCGCGCAAGCCGCAGGGCACGGGGCTCGGGCTCGCGATCGTGAAGCGCACGGTGGAGGCGCACGGGGGGCGCGTGCGCGTAGAGCCGCTGGTGGCGGGAGGCACGCGCTTCGAGATCGAGCTGCCGGTCGCGCCTCCGCTCGGGGCGGGCTCGTGAACGCGCTGCCCCCGCTGCGGCTCGCCGCCGCCGGCATGCACCTCGTGGCCGCCCTGGTGTGGGCGACCATCTCGCTCGAGCTCGCGCGCCTGTGGCAGGCGAAGCTGGACAGATCGCGGCTCTACCTCCTGCTCCTGCTGATCAGCGGCAGCTTCGCCGTGCACCTCCTGCTGCACGTCGTGATCGAGCTCACGCCCGGCGCGCCGGGGGCCGAGCCGGTAAGCCTGCATGCCGCCCTCGACGCCGCGATCGGCGTGCTGACCATCGCGATGGGGCCGATGTCGTTGCACGCGGTCGCGCTCATGCCGGCGCACGAGCCTCGGCCGTCGCGACGCCGGCTCGCCGTCGTGTACGGGTCGGCGGTCGCGCTCATGCCGGCGCACGAGCCCCGGCCGTCGCGACGCTGGCTCGCCGTCGTGTACGGGTCGGCGGTCGCGGTCCTGGCCGCGGGCGCGCTGGGCGCCGCGCTGCCGGCGCTGCTGTCGCGGCTCGACGCGGCGCCGTTCGGCGCGATCGGCAGCCGCGGCGTCCACACGCTCCTCAACCAGCTCGCGATCCCCTACGTGATCGTGATGATGACCCTGGCGCTCGCACGCTCGGTGCGCTCGGCGAACCGCGGCCGCTGGCGGCAGGGCGCGGCGATCGCCGAGCTGCGCTCGCCGGACCTCGCCGTGCTCGGCGTCACGCTCGCCCTCGGCGGCGCGATGCTGCTGTGGCTCGTGACGACCGGCGCGGCGTCCCTGGCGTCGATCGGACCACTCTTCCTGCACACCGCGGTCGCGCTCGGCTTCGCGGTGCCGTTCGCCGTGCGGATGCTGGGCCGCGTCGTGCACGGCCTCCTCGTGTCGGCGACGCTGCTGCTCGCGTCGATCGCCGCCTACCTCGGCTTCCCCGCGCTCGCGGCGCGCAGCGCCGATCCGACCACCGCCACCCTGACGATCCTCGCGGGGCTGGTCGTGCTGATCGCGATCCTCGTCCCGGGCCGGGCGCTGGTCCGCGACGTCGCCGACCGGCTGCTGTTCCATCGCGGGCGCGTCCGCCAGGCGGAGCTGCTCGACATCGTCAACCAGCTCTCGCCGGAGCTCGGCATCGCGGCGTGCTGCCGGGGCGCGCTCGAGCACGTGACGCGCGTCATGCAGTTCCAGAGCGCGGCGATCGTGCTGACGCACGGCCGCGGCTCGTTCGCGCACGGGCCGTTCGACCTCGCGGCGCTCGAGCGCCGCTGGCCGACGGATCTCGCGCTCACCCCGACGCCGGCGAGGCCGATCATGGAGGTCATGCTGGACCAGCTTCCCGAGCCGATGTCCGAGGCGCTGGTGGCGGCGAACGTCTCGCGGCTGGCCCCGATCGTCGGGCCGCGCCAGCAGTGGGGCTTCCTCTTCGCGAGCGAGGGCCTGTTCGCGGCTCCGTTCAACGAGGCGGACATCGAGGCGCTCGCGGCCTTCCTCGGCCAGCTCGCGCTGCTGCTCGACGGCGCGGAGCTCCGCGACCGCGCGATCGCCGTCGAGCGCTCGCTGGCGCACGCCGAGAAGCTCGCCGCGATCGGCGAGCTCACGGCGCGGATCGCGCACGAGATCCGCAACCCGGTGACGGCGGCGCGAAGCCTCGCGCAGCAGCTCGCTCGCGAGGGCGGGACGGCACGCGAGGAGCACGCGCTGATCCTGGCCGCGCTCGACCGCGTCGAGCGCCACATGGCGGAGCTGCTGCGCTTCGCGCGACGCGACGAGCTGCGCCCGAGCGAGACCGAGCTCGGCGAGCTCGTGCGCAGCACCGTCGCCGACCTCCGCTCGCGCCTCGAGCAGGCCAGCGTCCGGGTGACGGTCGACGCTCCGGACGCGGTCGTGGGCGTCGTCGATCGCGAGAAGGTGCGTCAGGTGCTGGTCAACCTCCTCGAGAACGCCCGCGACGCGCTCGTCGACTGGCACGGCGAGCGCGCGCTCGCGATCGACGTCGCGAACTCGAACGGCCGCGTGACCCTGCGCGTGCGCGACAGCGGCCCGGGGGTCGAGCCGGAGCTGCTCGACAGGCTCTTCGAGCCTTTCTTCACCTCCAAGAAGGACGGCACCGGGCTCGGCCTGGCCATCGTCAAGCGCATCGTCGACGCGCACGGCGGCGTCGTCCGCGCCGAGCTCCCGCCCGGCGGCGGGCTGTGCTTTGAGATTGACTTGCCGGTCGGGACGAACGCATGAGGTGGGCATGAAGCCGACGATCCTCGCCGTGGACGACGAGCGCGCGATCTGCATCGCGATCCAGCGGCTGCTGGCGAGCAGCGGCTACGAGGCAGACACGGCGGGCTCGCGCGAGGAGGCGATCGAGAAGCTCGGGCGAAACGTCTACCACCTCGTCATCACCGACCTGAACATGAAGCGCCCGGACGACGGCATGGAGCTGCTTCGCTGGGTCAAGCAGAGCACGCCGGACACCGCGGTCATCATGATCACGGCGTACGGCGACGAGCGGAAGGCCGTCGAGGCGATGAAGCTCGGCGCGTCGGACTACGTCCCGAAGCCGTTCGACAACGACGAGCTGCTGACCAAGGTGCAGCGCGAGCTCGAGCGCATCGTCGAGCGCCGCGAGACCCGCATGCTGCGCGAGCAGATCGCCGGGACCTACCGCTTCGAGAGCCTGGTCGGGAAGAGCCCGGCGATGCAGCGCGTGTTCGACGTGATCCGCAGGGTCGCCGACTCCGACCTCACCGTGCTCGTGCGCGGCCCGAGCGGCACCGGCAAGGAGCTGGTCGCGAACGCCATCCACTACAACAGCCCGCGGCGCGCGAAGCCGCTCGTCAAGGTCAACTGCGCCGCCTTCACGCGCGAGCTCGTCGAGAGCGAGCTGTTCGGCCACGAGAAGGGCGCCTTCACGGGCGCGACCTCGACGCGCGAGGGCAAGTTCGAGATCGCCGACGGCGGCACGCTGTTCCTCGACGAGATCGGCGACATGGCGCTCGAGACGCAGGCCAAGATCCTGCGCGTCCTGCAGGAGAAGGAGCTCGAGCGCGTCGGCGGCAACCGCACCATCAAGGTCGACGTGCGCGTGATCGCCGCGACCAACCAGGACCTCGAGGCGAAGACGCGCGACGGCAGCTTCCGCGAGGACCTGTTCTACCGCCTGAACGTCGTGCCGATCGTGCTGCCGTCGCTGCGCGAGCGCGAGGGCGATCTGCCGCTGCTGATCGAGCACTTCCTCGACAAGGCGGCCGGGCGGCTCAAGCGCCCCGCGAAGACGCTGTCGGCGGCCGCCATGCGCGCCATGCTGGCGTACGAGTGGAAGGGCAACGTCCGCGAGCTCGAGCACGCGATCGAGCAGGCGGTGGTGCTCGCCTCGGCGGACGAGATCGAGCTCGACGACCTGCCGGCGGTGCTGCGCGGCGCGGCCCCGCCCGCCGCGCCGCTCGACGGAGCCCGCTTGCGGCCCGCGGGCGAGCTCGACGGCGAGGCCCTGGCCGACGGCCCGACCAGCTTCAAGGAGGCGAAGCAGCGCATCGTCGAGCAGTTCGAGCGCCAGTTCATCGAGGAGGCGCTGACGCGCCACGCGGGCAACATCTCGAAGGCGGCGGAGGAGATCGGCATGTACCGCCAGCAGCTCCAGGACAAGCTCAAGGACCTGGGCATCGACGCGGCCGCGTTCAAGGCCCGGGGGAGGTGAGGCGAGCGCGGCGAGGCGAGCCTTCGAGGGTTGCGTTCGACCCGTGCCCGGTCGTAAACGTACGCGCGCCCGCACGGCGGCGCCGCTTCGCTCGCGGCGCCGCAACCGAACCGACGACCCCGGACCAGCGTGCCCCCGACCCCTGCCAGCCGACGCCCGATTGCGACGCTCGCGTGCGTCGCCGCCCTGCTGCTCGCCGTCGCGGTCCCGCGGGCGCGCGCGGAGGAGTGCACGGCGACCGCGCCCGACAACCCGTGCATCGTGGGCGGAGGCTCGCCGGCGACCGACTGCGCCCTCGAGCTGCGCGTCGACCCGGTCCCCGCCCGCGACGGGCGCGGCCGGCCGCGCAACCGCACCGTCTGCTGGGAGGGCGACCCCCGCTGCGACGTGGACCCCGAGCTCGACGACCACGCCTGCACGGTCGCGGTGTCGCTGTGCATCAACAACCACGACCCGCGCCTGCCGTGCTCGCCCACGGGCATCCTCGCGCTCGAGCTGCGCAAGCCCAATCCGGCGCGCCCGCGTGACGCCGCGGAGGCCGCCGGCGCGCAGGCGCTCGAGGCGGCGGGCGCGTCCGAGCTCGGCCTCACCATCATGCGGCGCGGCACCGTGTTCCTCGCCGGGACGACGAACGACGCGTCCGACCTGTGCAGCGCGCCGGCCGCCCTGCCGGTGCCGCTGCGCGTCTCGCGCACCGGACGCGTGTCGAAGAGCCGGCGCACGTTCGCGCTGCAGGTCGTCAGCACGGCGGGCGACGTCGACCGCGACACGCTGAGCGTCGAGTGCCGGCCGAGCACGTGCGGCAACGGCACCATCGAGCTCGACCACGAGCAGTGCGACGACGGCAACCGGACGAGCGGCGACGGCTGCGACCAGGGCTGCCAGGCCGAGCTCGCGCCGACGCCGACCCCGGTCTCGACGCCCACGCCCACGGCGGCTCCGACGCCGAGCGAGGCGCCGTCGCCGACGCC
>JBFMAS010000745.1:0-5477 GCA_040755575.1 Thermodesulfobacteriota bacterium | reverse complement strand
CGACGAGCGGCGACTCGAGCCGCACGCCGAGCCACGGCAGGCGAAACGGCTGCAGCGTGCACCAGAAGACGAGCAGGCCCGCGACCAGCATGACGAGCCGCGGATCGACGCCGGCCGTGCGCCTGGCGCCGCGCAGACGGTCGGCGAGCCCGGCCGCCGCGAGCACCAGCGACACCGTCCCGACCGACGCAGCCCAGCCGGGCAGGTAGTCGCGCGGCGAGAAGAGCAGCGTCCGCGCGCGGCCCTGCAGGACGTTCCACACCGCGCGCGTCTCGAGGTAGGGCGCGAACACGAGCCAGGTCACGGCCGCCGCCAGGACGGCGACCACCAGCAGCTTCGGCAGCAGCGCGGGCAGCGCGCCGCGATGGCGCAGCAGCAGGTACGAGCCGTACACCGAGCCCAGGACGGCGAGCGCCAGCACCTGATAGAAGCTCTCGAGGAGCTGCAGGCAGACGAAGAGGGCGAGCCCGAGCGCGTCGCGCCACCGCGTCGTGACGACCAGCCGGTGCGCGAACAGCAGCGCGAGCGGGGTCCACAGGTTGCCGTGCACGAAGGGATGCGCCGGGTTGACGACCTTGCCCGGGTGGAACGCGAACAGCAGCCCGGCGATCAGCGCCGCGGGAGCGCTCCTCGTCCAGTGCAGCGCGAAGGCGTACATCGCGATCGCCCCGATCCACACCGACAGGACGACCATCACGTTGTAGCTCAGGACCGGGTCGCCCGTCGCGGCGTAGGCGGGCAGCTCGAGGAGCGTCTCGCCGAACATGTGCTCGCCGAGCGTGTACGAGGCGCGCAGCGGATAGCAGAGCCCGTGGCCGGCGAGCCCGGCCGGATCGTGCAGCACCTGGTCCGCCTGGCGCGCGAGCGCGCCGACGACGAAGCGCTGGTCGCCCTGGTAGAGCGTCGCCGGCGGCTTGCCGACCATCGCCGCCGGCATGGCGACGAGCGTCCCAGGCGAAGGCAGGACCGCCCGGTACGCCCAGAGCGCGATCGCGAGGTAGAGCAGGGCGACGAGCGCATGGCCGAGTCGCGTCGGCGGCGCCGCTGGCGCTTGGGCGGGGCTCATCGTCGCCGCGATCTCCTACGAGTGTGCCGGGCGGCGATCAAGGCGTGCTAGAGTCCTGGCGATGACCGTGCAGGAGTACCTCCACCTCGCCGACGCGTGCCTGACGCGCGTCACCACCTGGCTCGAGGACTTCGACCCGGACGAGGTCGACTTCTCGACGACCGACGGCATGGTGTCGATCGAGTTCCCCGACAAGACGCGCTTCGTGCTGAACCGCCAGTCGGGCAACCACCAGATGTGGTTCGCGGCGGGCGTGCGCGCCTGGCACTACTCGTGGAGCCCCGAGCGCCAGACCTGGGTCGACGACCGCGACGGCCACGACCTCTACGACCGCATCGCCGACGTGGTGTCCGAGAAGACCGGGCACGGGGTGAAGCGGCCGTAGCGCCGAGCGCAGCGCTTCCGCCGCTGCGCCGCGCCGACCGCGTGAGCCGATGCCGCTCTCGGCGACATACCGCCCGGCGCCGCGCATCCTCGAGCTCGGCGAGGGCTTCTACGACGCCGTCGCGCCGGCGCGCTTCCCGCTGCACCGGCTGCGCTTCCGCAACCAGCGCTGGGCCGCGCGCGTCGGCCTCGGCGATCTCGACGCGAGCGAGTGGGAGCGCCACTTCGCGGCGTTTGCGCCGCTGCCGGACAACCTGCCCGAGCCGCTCGCGCTGCGCTACCACGGGCACCAGTTCCGCGTGTACAACCCGGACCTCGGCGACGGCCGCGGCTTCCTCGCGGCGCAGCTCCTCGACGCCGAGGACGGCCGGCTGCTCGACCTCGGCACGAAGGGCAGCGGGCGCACGCCGTGGTCGCGCGACGGCGACGGGCGCTTGACGCTGAAGGGCGGCGTCCGCGAGGTGCTCGCGACCGAGATGCTGGAAGCGCTCGGCGTGCCGACCTCGAAGTCCGTAAGCCTGTTCGAGACCGGCGAGCAGCTCTGGCGCGGCGACGAGCCTTCGCCGACGCGCTCCTCGGTGCTGGTGCGCCTCGGCCACTCGCACGTCCGCTTCGGCAGCTTCCAGCGCCACCTGGCGCTCGGCGACCGCGAGCGCGTCGCGCGGCTGCTCGACTACTCGGTGCGCCACTACGCGCCGCACCTCGCGCCCGGCGCGGGCGAGGACGTGCCGTCCGCGTTCCTGCGCGAGGTGACGCTGCGCAGCGCGCGCCTCTGCGCCGCGTGGATGGCGGCGGGCTTCGTGCACGGCGTGCTCAACAGCGACAACATGAACGTCACCGGCGAGAGCTTCGACTACGGGCCGTACCGCTTCCTGCCGACCTACGACCCGTCGTTCACCGCGGCGTACTTCGACCACTCGGGCCTCTACGCCTACGGGCGCCAGCCGGACAGCGTGCTGTGGAACCTGCAGCGGCTCGCCGACACGCTGATCGAGCTGTCGTCGCGCGACGCGCTGGCGCGCGCGCTCGACTCCTTCGTGCCGGAGTTCTTCCGCGCGTGGCGCGAGCGGCTGCTGGCGCGCCTCGGCGTCCGGCCGCTCGGCGACGAGCGCGACCAGGACCTGCTCTCGCTCTGCCGCGCCTTCCTGCAGGAGAGCCAGGTCGGCTACGACCGCTTCTTCTTCGACTGGTACGGCGGCGTCGCGAGCGCCGCGCGCGCCGCGGCGAGCCCCGCGGCCGAGAAGTACCGGGGGGCGGGTTTCGTCGCGCTGCGCGCCGCGCTCGACGCGTACGCGCCGGCCGCGCCCGAGCGGCTCGCGCTGCCGTACTTCCAGCGCCCGGCGCCGTGCTCGCTGCTGATCGACGAGATCGAGGCGCTGTGGGCGGCGATCGCCGAGCGCGACGACTGGTCGCCCTTCGAGGCCAAGGTGGCCGACATCCGCCACCTGGGAGAGGCGACGGGGCTGGCCGCACGCGCGTGAGCGCCGGCACGGGGTAGCGGCCGCGCATCAGGCCGCGCAATAGGATCGAGCGACCGCGTCGTCCTCCCGCCCGGGAGGCGAGATGATGCGGGAGACAGTCGGGATCTCCGGGCATGTGCGAGCCCTGCCGGACGCGGCCGAGGGCGAGGCAGAGGAGCCGCCGGCCGAAGCTGCACCGCGTCGCAACGGTCCTGCGCGCGTCAGGGCGCGGCAGCCCGTGCCGCTCGAAGCGGCCCGCGCGCGCCGGCGCGCCCGCTGCCGCCCGCTCGGCCGCGCGGAGACCGACGGCCCCGCGGGCGGACGTCCCAGGCGCCCCCCGCTGATCGGTCGCGAGCGCGAGATGGGTGCGCTGCTCGCGGCGCTCGACGCGGCGCTCCTCGGCAGCGGACGCACCGCGCTGCTCGGCGGCGAGCCCGGGATCGGCAAGACGTTCCTCGCGAGCGCGCTCGCCGCCGAGGCGCAGTCGCGCGGCGTGCCGGTCTGGTGGGGACGCGCCTTCGAGGACGGCTCGGCGCCGGCGTTCTGGCCGTGGAACACGGCGCTCCGGCGATGGATCGGGCAAGCGGGCCACGAGCAGGTGGCCGCGGCGGCGGGCGCGTTCGCGAGCGAGCTGGCGGACGTCTTTCCCGTCCTCCGCGAGGCCATGCGCGACCTCGGGCCGGCGACCGAGCGCGGCGGCTGCGACACGGCGCGCTTCCGGCTGTTCGACCTCGTGCGGCGCTTCCTCGCCGCGGCAGCCGAGCCGGCGGGCCTCGTCGTCGTGCTCGACGACGTCCACTGGGCCGACCAGCCGTCGCTCAAGCTGCTCGAGCTCGTGGCGGGCGACCTCGCCGACGCACGAGTCCTGGTCGTCGCCACCTACCGCGACACGGAGCTGCGGCGCGACGATCTCTGCTCCGCGACGCTCTCGCGGCTCGCACGCGAGCCGTCGACGCGCCGGATCGAGATCGGCGGGCTCTCGCCCGCGGACTGCGCACGCTGGCTCGGCCTGCTCGGCGGGCGGCGCCACGAGGCGCCGCTCGCCGAGGCGCTCCACCGCGAGACCAACGGCAACCCGCTGTTCGTGCGCGAGTTCGTCCACCTTCTCGCGCGCGAGGGCGACGTCGCCGCGGCGTGGGACGGCACCCGCGTGCCGCAAGGCGTGCGCGACGTGGTGTCGCTGCGGCTCGACCGGCTCGGCGCGGAGTGCCGCGCCACGCTGGCGGCCGCGGCGCTGCTCGGCGACACGATCGACGCCGAGCTTCTCGCCCGCCTGCTCGACGACGCGCGGTGGGCCGACCACCTCGAGCGCGCGCTGCGCGAGCGGATCCTGGTCGCGGGCGAGGCGCCGGGCCTGTACGCCTTCGCGCACGCGCTGATGCGGCGCGTCCTGCTCGACGAGCTGACGCCGACCGGCCGCGCGGCGTGGCACGCGCGCATCGCGGCCGTGCTCGAGCGGCACGCGGCCGCGTCCCAGGAGCGGACCACCGAGCTCGTCCGTCACCTCGCCGCCGCCGGCACGTCCGACGCGCTGCGCAAGGCGGTGGACTACGCGTGCCGCGGCGCCGAGCAGGCGGCACGCGGCCTCGGCTGGGAGGAGGCCGTGCGGCTCTACGAGGTCGCGCTCGAGGTCGGGAAGCGTTCCGACGCGCTCGACGCCGCGCGCGCGATCGAGATCGAGCTCGCGCTCGCCCGCGCGCTGCGCGCGGCAGGCGACGTCCCGCGAGCGCGCGCGCGCTGCGAGAGCGTGATGGCCGCGTGCCGGCGGCGGCCGAACCCCGAAGCGTTCGCCCGCGCGGCGCTGATCCACGCCGGGCCGTACGCCGAGTGGGGACGACTCGAGCCGTCCGTCCGCGCGGTCCTCGAGGAGGCGGCGCGCGCGGGCGCGGCGCTCGACGACGCCCTGCGCGCCCGGCTCTACGGGCGTCTCGCCGGCGACATCGTCGCGGTGAACGAGCGCCGCCAGGGCGCGCGCGTCTATGCGCTGTGCGACGAGGCGGCGGCGGCCGCGCGACGGGCGGGCGACGACGGCGCGCTCGCCATCGCCCTGACCGGCATCTACTACGCGGCGGCGATGGGCATGCGCCGCGAGGGCGACGACGTGCCGCTGCCGACCATCGAGGAGATCCTCACCGTCGCGGAGGCCGGCGGCGAGCACGCGTTCGCGGCCGCGATCCGCCACGCGCGTGCGATGACGATGCTCGCGCTCGGCGCACCCGACGAGTTCTCCGCGGAGATCGACGGCGTCGCGACGGCTGCCGCCGCCTCCCGCGCGCCCGAGGCCGTGTGGCTGGCCGACGCGCTGGCGGCGCTGCGGGCGACCGTGCAGGGACGCTTCGCCGAAGCGCACGAGGCGATCGAGCGGGCGCGCTCGTTCGGCTCTCGCATGCAGCTCCCGAACGCCGTCCCGGTGCACACGGGCCAGCGCGTCATGTGGCACGCCTTCCAGGGCCGGCTCGCGGAGATGGCGTCCGAGATCGACGCGTTCGTCGAGGAGCATCCCGGCGGCTCGGCGTGGCGTCCCTTCCGCGCGCTCGCGCGGCTCGCCGCCGGCGACGCCGTCGCGG
>JBFMAS010000744.1:0-4556 GCA_040755575.1 Thermodesulfobacteriota bacterium | reverse complement strand
CTGTGGGCTCGGCGCGTGTCAACTCGCGGCACGTCGCGCGGCGCGTGCCGGCGCTCGTCCGTCGACGTCCTTGACGCACAGCAGCGAGAACGCGAGGCGCGGCGCGCGGTAGACGAGCGGCGCCGTCGCGTCCGCGACGCGCCGCCACAGGAAGCCCGGTGCGAAGCGCGTCTCGCCGAACGCTCCGAGCAGGCACCACAGGCCGTGGATGCCGCGCACGCGGTAGCCGCGCTCGCGCATGTCGCGCACGGTGAAGCCGGAGCGATGCTCCTGGTGCGGATTGTCCTCGGTGGGCGGCTGCGGCACGAAGCCGTTCGGCGTGAACACGACGACGCGTCGGCGTGCGATGCGCTCGAGCGCGAGGACCAGCTCGAGCGCCGGCTCGCGCTCGAGGTGCTCGATCACGTCGAGCGCGACCACCGCGTCGACGCTCCTCGGCCGCACGAGGTCGCCGATGCGCGCCACGTCGGCGCGCACGAGCTGGTCGTGCGTTCCCGCGCGCCGGGCGAGCGCCAGGTCCGGAGCCGAGATGTCGACCCCGAGCCGCGTGCCGGCGAAGCCGATCGCCGCCAGCGGCGAGGCGCACCCGCAGCCGACGTCGAGGACCGTCCGGCAGCCCGCGAGGGACGCCTCGAGCGCGCGGCGAAAAATCCGCTCGCGCAGCGGGATGAACAGCTGGCGCGCCAGGTCCGCGCTACGCTGCTTGCGCCGGTGGAGCTTCGGCGGGCTGCGGCAGCGCCGCCGGCGGACGCCGTCCCGTCACCGCCTTCCACGCCATGCGCAGCGTCACCTTGATCCCCTCGACGCCGAGGTACGGGAAGGTGAGCGGGATCAGGATCACGTAGAGCAGCAGCGCGAGGCGCTTCATGCGGTGCTCGATGATCCAGCGGATCGCGGGCTTCATGAACTCGGGCGACTTCGCGTAGACCGGCGTGATCTTGGCGAGCGTCTCGGCGAGCTCCTTGTGCGGGTGCCTGAGGATCGACTCGTGGTGGTAGCCCGAGATCCCCTGGCGCACCTTCTCCTCGCCGTCCGCGTCGAGGTAGCCCATCTCGACCGCGTGGCGGTAGAGCTTGGTCCTCGGGAACGGGTAGAAGACGTAGGCCGAGGACTGCGTCGGCTTGATCTCGTCGACCATCCGCAGCGTCTTGAACATCTGCTCCGGCGTCTCGCCCGGGTTGCCGTAGATGCACGACACCTGGAGCCCGATGCCATGCTCCTTGATGAGCGCGCCGGCCTTCATGATCAGCTCGTCGGTCATCGGGCGCTCCATCAGGTGGCGCCGGATGTCCGCGTCGCCCGAGTCGACGCCCATGAAGATCGTGTGGCAGTTGGCCGCCTTCATGGCGCGCAGGAGCTGCGGGCGGATCGTCGTCGGGTAGCCGAAGCAGTACCACGGCAGCCCGACCTCCTTGCGGTACACCTCGCAGAACTCCTCGACCCACTTCGGGTTGGTCGTGAAGTTGTCGTCGTGCACCGAGACGTACTTGGGGTCGTACTTGGCGAGGTTCTGCTTGAACTCCTCCATCACGTTGGCGATCGAGCGCTTGCGCAGGAAGTCGCCCTGACCTTTGAAGATCTCGCGCTGGTAGTGGATGTTGCAGAACGTGCACTTGAACGGGCAGCCGCGGCCCGTGAAGATCTCGAGGTTGTCCTTGAAGCAGCCGTACTCGTACCAGAGCTGCTTCTCGGGGAACGGGAAGCTGTCGAGCTCGTTCTCGAGCGGCCCCATCGGGTTGCGGTGGATGTGGCCGTCCTTCTTGACCCACATCGTCGGGACGGTGGTGTAGTCCTCGCCGCGCTGCATCCGCTCGACGAGCTCGAGCATGGCGATCTCGCCCTCGCCGATGCAGACGATGTCGATGCTCGGGTTCTGCAGGATGTAGTCGGGCAACGCCTGGGGATGATGCCCGCCCATGACGATCGGCACGTCGGGCATCTTGCGCTTCAGCATCTCCGCCATCTTCGAGGCGAAGGGGTAGAGGTTGGTGAGACACCCCATCGCGATGAGGTCGGGCTTGAAGCCGACGGCGCGCTCGAGGAGCTGCTCGTGCCGGTTCATCCACGCGAGGTGCGGGAATTTGACGAACAGGTTGTCGTCGAGCCCCGGGTCGAAGATGAGATCCACCTCGTGCCCGTGAGCCCGCAGCATCGACATCACGTAGCCGACGCCGAGGTTCTCGATGCCCCGATAGTAGAAGAGAACGCGCATGGGGATGAGCCTAAGTAGGTTTCAAAACCCAGTTGGAGTCAAGGCGTTTTCGGCTTTCGGGCCGCGGCCGAGAGCCCGCCCTGTGGCGGCGTGAACGCCTCGGCGGACGCTGCCGCCGACCGAGCGGTCGCGCCCGTTCTAGCGGTGGGGCAGGCGGATCTCCAGCCGCGCCTACGGCGCGCGGGCGGCCGCCGTCACGGGCTCGCCCAGCAGGTGGCGCGCGACCTCGCGCGCCATCAGGCGGTGGCCTTCCGCGTTGGGGTGCATGATGTCCATGAACAGCTCGCCGCCGCTGGTCGCGAAGGCGGGCTGCAGGTCGACGCACTCGAGGCCGATCTCCGCGCACAGCTCGCGCAGGCGGGACTGCGGCGTGAGGTCCGGCTGCGCGACGCCGATCTGGTCGCCGTCCGGCACGATCGCGAGCACGAGCCGGATGCCGCGCGCGCTCGTCAGCTCGTGCAGCGCGCGCAGCGAGTCGACCATCACCTGCCAGCGCCGGTCGCTCGGCGCCCGGTAGTACTGCTTGCGCAGCGCGGAGACGTAGCGGTCGAACGGGTCGAAGCGATCCGCCGCCGCGCCGCCCGGCTGCGGCGTCGGGCCGACCGCGTCGCCGACCCACACGCGCCCTTGCGTCGCGACGAGCCAGCGCAGCAGCAGGTAGAACTCCGAGACGTTGGCGAGCGAGAAGCGCCGCACGCGCTGCGTCTGGTCGAGGGTCAGGATGCCGAGCGGCCCCATCACCGGGCCGTAGTCGTAGTCGTTCAGGTTGAACACGAGGACGACGACGTCGGGCTCGAGCTCCGGCAGGCGCTTGCGCAGCCAGGCGAGCTGGTTCTGCGTGTTGTAGCCCTCGACGCCCGCGTTCAGCACCTCGTGCGGTGCACGCGTCCGCTCCTCGAGCTCGCGCTCGAGCCGGACGCCGAAGGTGTCGTCGTACTCGAGGCGGAAGCCGAACGCGACGGAGTCGCCGAGGACGAGGATGCGGCGCGTGCCGGCAGCGCGCTCGGCCGGCAGCGACGGCCCGCGCATGCCGCGCTCGTTGATCGTCACGTGCACGCCGCGCGCGATCGTGTCGACGCCGGGCCGCAGCTCGTAGCCCAGGTCGGGCTGGTCCGAGGCGACGAACAAGCGGCGCGGGAAGCCGTTCAGCCGGTCGACGAGGTTCAGCGAGCGCGCCGCCACCTCGCCCGCGATCCAGATCGACGCGACGACCAGCGCGCCGCGGGCGAGCCCTCGCAGGAGGCGGCGCGGAACGCTCACGCGCCGACGCTAGCCAAGGGGTGCGGGACGATCAACGCGCAGCGGACGGGCGGTCCGCGCCGCGCGCGCCGGCTCGCGCGTCCTCCGCGGCGCCTTCGCCCGCGGGCGTCGCGCGCACGCCGACCGGGAAGCGGAGCATGCCGGTGCCGCCGCTCTCGGCGAACCAGCCGACGCCGTCCTGCAGCAGCCCGATCTCGAGCACGTAGTCGCCGGGCGGCGGGGCCAGCGCGTCGACCTGCGCGCGCATCGCCTCGCCGGGCGCGAGGTCGCGTGCGAGCGGCACGGGCTCCTCCTCGAGCACGATGCGGCCGCTCGCCGCGTCGCGCCAGCGTGCCTGCAGCGCGACGGTGTAGGTCCGCGCCGCGGCGAGCCCCGGCCACGGCGCGCCGCCGTCGTTACTGACCTCGAGCCAGAACCAGCGATGCGTGCCGCTCGTCTGCTCGGCGGGCACGTCGCCGGTCGCGAGCGAGCCGCGCCGGTCGCGCGCGTCGAGGGGGGCGAGCGGGAGGCCGCCGAGCGTCTCGCGCGGCCTCTCGCCTCCCCGGCGCGCCAGCCGGTCGTCGCCGCCGCAGCTCCGGTCGACGCGGTAGAGCGCGTCGTTCGCGAAGCGGTCGGCGAGCGTCAAGCCGAGCTGCGGGGCCTCGCGCGCCCAGAGCTCCTCCTGCCCCGGCAGCAGCGCGAAGTGGACGATGATCCAGCGCACGTCGACGAGCCGGCAGATCTCGTCGAAGGCACGCGGGTCGGGAAGGCGCTGCGCGAGCGTCATCAGCAGCCGCGCGCTGCGCGGCGGATGGCCGGAGTAGCCGTTCAGCAGCGGGTACCAGTGCAGCGTCGAGCCGATCATGTAGCTGCCCGTCCTGCGGATCAGCTCGGTGTCCATCACCGCGTTGTAGACGGGCAGCTCGAGGACCGGTCCTCGCGTGCCGTAGTCGCGCAGCCAGCGATGCGCGCGCATCTGCGGGCCGTCGAGCCCGACGCGGACGAGCGGCAGGGGACGCTCGGGCAGGCGGGCGAGGATCAGCGCGACACAAGCCGCGACCAGGAGCCACTGCAGCGCCCGGCGCGCAGCCGCGCTCGCGCCCGG
>JBFMAS010000743.1:0-10528 GCA_040755575.1 Thermodesulfobacteriota bacterium | reverse complement strand
GTCCGGCACCTCGCCGGACTACTTCACGGTCGCGGCGATGATCGCCGCCGGCCGCTGACCGTCGTGCCGCTCGGGGGCGCCGTCTGCAGGCGGAGATGGACGCCCCCGAGCACCGCACCCGCGACGAGGCGCTGATCCCGGCGCCGATCCATGCCTGCTTCGCCGCGCTCGCGGACCTCGCGACGTACGCGCGCTGGTGGACGCTGGTGCGCGTCGTGCCGCTCGGCGCCGGGACGCTCCTCGCGCCGGGCGTGCGCTTCCGCTTCGTCGGCGGACGGCCCGGCGGCGCCGAGCTGAGCTGGGAGGCGCGGGTGCTCGAGCTCGACGAGCCGCGCCGGATCGAGCTCGCGTACGTCGCGGGCGAGCTCCTCGGCCGCACGGCGTGGGAGCTGGCGAGCGAAGGAGCCGCGACGCGCGTCGCCTACGTCTATCGGGGCGTGCGCGCGAACGGTGCGGCGAGCGCCGCCTCGTTCGCACGCTTCGGCACGCGCCTGCACAACGCCGCGATGCAGGAGGACGCGCTCGCGGGGCTCGCCCGCTACCTCGGCGGCGCGGGGTGCGAGCTCGACGACGAGGCATGGCGCCGGGAGGTGGGCCGGCGCGTCGCGGCGCGGCTCGGCCCGGCTACTTGAGCCTGACGCTCGTCCGGGCGCTCGTCGCCGCGGCCGCCCTCGTCGCCGGGCTCGGCGACGTGGCGGAGGCGGCGCCGTCCGGCGCGCAGGCGGAGCCGGCGGCGATCGAGTTCTTCACCCGGCCCCGCTGCAGCCACTGCGCGCGCGCCCGCGCGTGGCTCGCCGACCTGCGCACGCGACGTCCCGACGTGCAGGTCGTCGAGCGCGACGTCGAGGCCGACTCGGCCGCACGCCAGGAGCTCCTGCGCCGCGCCGCGCAGTCCGGGGTCCGGCCCGCGGTGCCCGCCTTCCTGATCGAGGGACGCCTGCACGTCGGCTTCGACGACGCCGCCGGCACGGGCGCCCGGCTGGAGGCGGCCCTGCGCGGCGCGCGTGCGGAGCCGCCGCGGCGCGTGCGGCTGCCGGTCCTCGGCACGCTCGACGTGCAGGACCTCGGCCTGCCGCTGTTCACGCTGCTCCTCGGCCTGGTCGACGGCTTCAACCCGTGCGCGATGTGGGTGCTGCTGTTCCTCCTGTCGCTGCTGGTGAACCTGCGGAGCCGGCGCAAGATGGCGCTCGTCGGCGGCATCTTCGTGCTGGTGAGCGGTCTTGCATACTTGACGTTCATGGCGGCGTGGCTGAGCGCCTTCGTGCTGGTTGGCGCCGCACGCTGGCTGCAGGTCGTGCTCGGCTCGGCGGCCCTCGTGGTGGGCGCGATCCACCTGAAGGACGGGGTCGCGCCCGGGCGCGGCCTCTCGCTGTCGATCCCGGAGTCCGCCAAGCCCGGCATCTACGCCCGCGTGCGCCGCATCGTCTACGCCGACGACCTGCGTGCTGCGCTCGGCGCGACGGTGGCGCTCGCGGTCGCGGTCAACCTGATCGAGCTGATGTGCACGGCCGGGCTGCCGGCGCTCTACGCGCAGGTGCTGATCGCGCAGGACCTGTCGGCGGCCAGCTACTACGCGTACCTCCTGCTCTACGTCGCGGCGTACATGCTCGACGACGCGGCGATGCTGACGGTCGCCGTCCTCACGCTGAGCCGGCGCAAGCTGCAGGAGCGCGCGGGTCGCGCGCTGCAGATCGTCAGCGGGGCGGTCATCGTCGTGCTGGGGCTGGTGCTGATCGTGGCGCCCGGGCTGCTGTCGTTCGGCCGGTGAGGACGGCGGCGACGGCGCCTCAGCGCTCCGCTCCCTCGACCTCCGCGGCCTCGAGCTCGCCGATCGCGTGCAGGCGCTCGAGGCCGTCGGGGCGCGGCGACGACGTACCCGGCGCGCGCCCACGCGAGGTAGAGGTCGCGATACACCTCGGACACCGCCTGGAAGCCGTGCGCGAAGACCACCAGCGGGAACGGCCCCGCCGCGGTCGCCGGCACGGCGCCCGCGGCCTCGCGCGCCCCGGGCTCGCCGAGTGCGGGGTAGTAGAGACGCGTGAACAGCGTCCGCGAGTCCTGCGCCGGCTGGTCGCCGCTGGCGGCCGTCGGCCGGCTCCCGTCGACGAAGGTCGTCTCGATCGTTCCGACCGCGAACGGCCCGTCGCCGGCGGGGGAGCCGGCGCCGCCGCCCCGGTCGCCGCACGCCGCGGCGAGCAGCAGGCACGTCGAGACGAGCGCGGCGAGGCGTGTCACGCGACCTCCACCGACGCGCCGCCGCGCCAGCAGCGCAGGACGAGGTAGCGTCCCTTCAGCGCGGCGCGCTCCCAGCGACCGAAGCCCATCGTCGTGCCGGCCGCGCCGAGCGCCGCGGGGACGAGCTTGACGCGCTCGAGCCCGAGCTTGACGCCCGCGCGCGTCGGCTCGGGCGCCGACGCGATCCCCTCCGCGACGAGCCGCCCCATGTCGTACGCCGCCGCGACGGTCACCGGCGCCAGCGCGTCGCGCGCGCCGATCCGCCCGCGCACGTCCTGCAGGACGGGGTTCGCGTCCGAGTACGCGTCGACGTAGACCCAACCCTCCCAGTCCCGCCGCCACTCGGGGCTCGCGTGGCCGTACATGAGCGCCGAGTTGGCGAGCACGCGCGGCCGCCAGCCGCTCGCCGCGATCGCCAGCGCGAGCTCGTGCGCCGCCCACCAGAGGCCGAGGAAGACGACGTCGCCGCCCGCCGCGCGCAGCTCCGCCGCGACGTCGGCGAAGTCGGCGTCCTGCCCGGCATGGACGTGGCGGCGCACCTCGATGCCGAGCCGGGCCGCGGCGACGAGGAAGAACTCGGCGTAGCGCCGTCCGACGAGCGAGCGGTCGTCGACCAGCGCGACGCGCTGCACCTCGTGCTGCGCGAGGTGCAGCGCGAGGAAGCCCGGCTCCTCCTCGAGCGATCCCACCTGGTAGTGGAACATCCACTCGCTGCGCGTCTGCTCGCCGCCCGTCCAGTTGACGCACGGCAGGCATGCCGCGTCGGCGAGGTCGCGGACGATCATCCCGTTGTCGCTGATCGCCGGCCCGACGACGGCGAGCACGCCGCGCGCCGCGAGACGCGCGAACGCCGCCTCGACCGCGGCCGCGCTGCCGCGCGGCAGCCCCTCCGCCTGCTCCTCGACCACCTCGAGCGCCACGCGCAGGCCGCGTGACGCGAGCACCTCCTCGCAGCCGAGCCGCACGACGCGCGCGAAGGCCTCGCCGCCCGCGCCCGGGTGGTCGCGCAGGATGCCGATCCGCAGCGGCTCACCGCCGAGTGCGCTCACGGCTCACCGGATCGGGCGCGCGAAGCGCCGGCGCACGCCCGCGCGCCGCGCCTCGATCACGCGCGCGCGCTCCTCGCGCGTCACGCGCCGCGTCTCGGGGTGCAGCTCGGAAGGGAGCCGCGTGCGCGGCACGGCGCGGATCGCCGGGATCGGCGTCTCGTCGGCGAGGTTCCAGCGGTAGATCAGCGAGCCCTCGCGGTGCCCGACCGGGTCGAGCCAGTTCGGCACGCCGGGGTCGTCGTGACACACCACCGCCCGGAGCACGCCGTCGGGATCGACCTCGGCCTGGTGGCCGTTCAGGCTCGACTGGTGGCTCGCGTAGTCGAGCGACTCGAGCCAGAAGTTGCACAGGTCGATGCTCCAGTACTTGGCGCGCGGCAGCTTCACCTCGACGACGAGCGCCTCGTCCTCCGCGACGCGGTAATAGCAGGTGCCGGCCGACTGGTGCTTCTGCGCGCCCATCGCCGTGCCGCCGAAGGCCTCGGCGGGAAAGGCGTTCAGGTAGCGCTCGCGCAGCGCGCGCACCGTGCCGAGCCACAGCTCGACGCTCGCCTCGAGGTTGGTCGCGACCGCGTCGAGCCGGCGCGCGAAGAAGCCGGGGTCGAGCAGGCCGTGCGGCTCGCCGCGCTGTCCGCCGTCGATCCGCTCGATCCACAGCGGCGACGGCAGCTCGCGCTCCCAGTCGTAGAAGAACTGGCGCACGAACACCCAGCGCGCGCCGGCGTCGAGCGGCAGCCAGTTGCGCGCGCGGGGCTCGCCGCCGAGCACCACCTCGAACCGTCCCTCGGCGTCGAGCTCCCACTCGTCGGCGTGCGCGTTGGCGAGCGTCCGGATTCCGGCCGCGACCTGCAGGCCGAGGAAGTGCACGTTGCCGCGCCGGCCGGTGAGACGGTAGACCGCGTCCTCGCGGACCGGGATGGTCGCGTAGAGCGCGTCGGGGCAGTCCCAGCCGAACTTGTTGCGCCGGTCGGACCAGCGCACCGTGGGGCGGTCGGGGTCGCAGTCCTCGATCGCGACGTCGAGCGCGTTGCGCAGCAGCATCGCCAGGTAGCGGAAGCCGTCGGCGCGCGTCGCGTCGTCGGCCGGCACCGCGGCGTCGCGGACCCGCGCCTCGAGCGCCGCGACGCGCTCGCCGAAGCGCCGCCACGCCCGGCCGTCGAGCAGCTCGGCCGCGTCGCCGCGCGCCCACTCGTCGGCGCGCAGGATGTTCCAGTTGAGCCACTTGTCGTTCTGGATGAGCTGCGCGCCGAGTGCCGTGTCCTTCTCCTGCGGCGACGCTCGTTCGGACATGCGACGGTCCTCCTCAGGCCTCGAGGCGCAGCGCGAAGTGCCGCGTGTAGTCGGCGAACGCGGCGCGCACGTCCTCGACGCGCAGGCCGAACTCCTCGAGCGTGTACGGCACGGCACCGAGCCTGTGCTGCGGATGCTCGCTCGACCAGGCCCGCATGCGCCGCTCGGCGGCGTCGGTGAACGGCAGGCCGACGCGCTCGTAGAGCGCGGCCACGGTGTCGATCGGCCGCGCGACCAGGTCGTCCATGAAGACGTCGGCGAAGCGCTCGTCCCCGAAGCGCTCGCGGAAGGCGAGCGCCCGCCGCACGCCCTCGGACCACAGCGCGAGCTGCTCGCGGCCGAGCTCGTGCAGGTCGACCCGGTCGGTCTGCATGCGCCGCACGAGGAAGATCAGCTTGCACACCGAGGCCAGCACCTTCGCCGGGTCGCGGTGCGTCCAGACGATGCGTGCGCCGGGGTAGACCGCGACGAACGCGTCGAGGCAGCACAGGTCGGGCGGGCTCTTCAGGTGCCAGCGCGTCGGCGGGCAGCGCCACTGCAGGAGCTTCAGCACGCGCTCGTGGTGGCGGTAGGCCGGCACCATGTCGCAGGCGAGCCACCAGCGGATGTAGCTCGGCACGTGCGCCATGCCCTCGAAGTGCTGCGTGCGGAAGTGCTGGCCGAGGAGGTCGATGTTCTCGGTCGGGCTCGTCGCCGTGGCGTCGTACATGCGACGGAAGTCGGGGTCGTCGCGGAACGCGGCGTTGCGCGCGTCCGCCTCCGCGATGCGCGGATCGCTCGCGTAGGTCGCGCGCTCGGGCGGCGGCGTCGGCGCGTGCGACTCCCACATCTGCAGCGAGCGCGTGTCGGGATCGCAGGCGAGCAGGTGCGACAGCGCCGTCGTGCCGGTGCGCGGCAGGCCCGTGATGAAGACCGGCCCGTCGATCCGCTGCGCCTCGATCTCCGGGTGGCGGCGGTACCAGTCCTCGATGCGCAGCCGCTCGGCGAGGTAGCCGCCGAGCTGCGCCTCGTGCGCCATGCGGCCGACGTCGTTCAGCGCCGCCTCGCGCTCGATCGCCTCGAGCAGCACCTCGAGGCCGTCGCGGAACGACGGGTCGCCGAAGTCGTCGAGGCCGGTCGCGCGGCGCGCGCCGTCGAGCAGGCGGTCCGCCGTGAGCGCCATGCGCGCGACTGTGGCAGGAAACGCACCGGTCCGTCCAGAGGGGGGCTCGAGCTCGTTGACATTCGTCAGCGAAATCGGCTAACGGGCCGCATGGGGATGCCGGCGCCCGCCGAGCACGGCCGCACCGCGCGCGAGCGGCAGCGCGTCGAGACGCGCGAGCGTCTCTTCCGTGCCGCGCTCGCGGAGCTGCGCCGGCACGGCGTCGAGGGCGCGCAGGTCGAGCGCATCGTCGCCGCGGCGCGGGTGTCGCGCGGCAGCTTCTACTTCCACTTCCCGACGCGCGACGACGTGCTGCTCGAGTGGGAGCGGCGGCGCGAGGCGGAGATCGTCGCGCGGCTCCAGGAGCGGGGCGGCGGCGCCGCGCTCGAGCGACGGCCGCTGCGCGACGCGCTGCTCGCGCTGGTCACCTCGCTCGACGCCCTGGTCGGATCGACGGACGGCCGGCTGCTGCTCGACACGCTCGCGATCCACGTCCGGCGCGCTTCCGACCCCGCGTCCTACCCGCTGCTCGACGAGATCGAGCGCCGCCTCGCCCAGGCGCAGGAGCGCGGCGAGCTGCGCGCGGACGTCGACGCCCGGCGCGGCGCGATCCTGTTCCTGAGCAACGTCTTCGGCTTCCTGGTGGCGCGGGTCACGTCGCGTCCGCCGCACCCCGACGCGACGCTGCTGGTGGACGTCTTCCTGTCCGGCGTGACGGCGCGGCGGCGCGCCGCGGCGCGGCCGGCGGGCGGCGCGCGACGAAGGAGGAGAGGATGAGCGTCGAGGCCGCCGTCTCCGCGAGCGCGACGCTCGTGCCGCCGTTGGCCGACCCGGCGTTCCATGCGCGCGATCCGTTCGACGTCTACCGCGCCCTGCGCACGGCGCCGACGCTGCACCGCCACGAGCGGCCGGCGTTCTGGGCGGTGACCCGGCACGAGGACGTGGTGGCGGTGTCGCGCGACCCGGACACGTTCTGCTCGAGCCGCGGGACGCTGCTGTCGGACATCGAGCGCCCGATCATCCCGCGCCAGTCGGTGCTCTACATCGACCCGCCCGAGCACGCGAAGTACCGCAAGCTCGTGCAGCCCGCCTTCTCGCCGGGACGCCTGCGCGCGCTCGAGGTCTGGATCCGCCGGACCACGCGCGAGCTGCTCGACGCCGTCGCGGGCCGATCGAGCGTCGAGTTCGTGGCGGCGTTCGCGGCGGAGCTGCCGCTGCTGGTGATCGCCGAGATGCTCGGCGTGCCCGGCTCCGACCGCGCGCAGTTCAAGCGCTGGTCAGACGCCGCGATCGCTGCCGGCACGGATCCGACGCCCGAGAACATGGCGCAGTCGGCGGAGCTCTTCCAGTACTTCGGCGCGGTGCTCGCCGAGCGCCGCGTGCGACCCGCGGACGACGTGCTGTCGACGCTCGTGCAGTGCGAGATCGACGGCGAGCGGCTCTCCGAGTTCGATCTGCTGAGCTTCTGCTTGACGCTGCTCGTCGCGGGCAACGAGACGACGCGCAACCTGCTGTCGCACGGCATGCACGCGCTGGCGACGCACCCCGACGAGCTCGCGCTGCTGCGCGAGGACCGCACGCTGCTGCCGCGCGCCGTCGAGGAGATGCTGCGCTGGGGCAGCCCGATCCTCGCCTTCATGCGCACCGCGACGCGCGACGCCGAGGTGCGCGGCACGCGGATCCGCGCCGGCGACCGGCTCTTCCTGATCTACGCGGCGGCGAACCGCGACGAGGGCGTCTTCGGCGACGACGCCGAGAGCTTCCGGGTGACGCGCGACGCGAGCCGCCACGTCGCCTTCGGCTTCGGCGAGCACTTCTGCCTCGGCGCGGCGCTCGCGCGGATGGAGGGACGGATCGCCTTCGAGGAGATCCTCGAGCGCTGGGGCCGCTTCGAGATGGCGGGGGAGGTCGAGCGCGTGCCGTCGATGATCGTGCGCGGCGTCGAGCGCCTGCCCGTGGCGCTGCAGCCGTGACGGCCTCGCGAGGCGCGCGGCGATGAGCGCACGGCGACCCGGAGCGGCGAGCTGGCGGCGCTATCCGTACGTCGCACCGTGGGGCGACCCCGACTGGTTCACCTTCCCGGGCTGCGACGGCGACGCGCGCCGGCTCGGCGTGCAGACCTACTTCGTCGACGGCTTCCTGCGCGGCGCCGCGACCGGCACGAGCTACGCGTTCCTCACGGTGTTCACCGACGCGCGGATCCTCGAGCGTACGCGCCGCTTCGGCTTCTTCTCGCTCGCGCTCTTCGACTGCGACCGCCGTCGCTACGGCACCTGCACCGACTTCGACTTCCCGCACCGCGAGGACGCGGCGACCGACAGGCTCGCGACGGCGCCCGCGCACCTCGAGCTGCGCTGGCGCGGCGAGGCGGGCACGAGCCTGTGGCGCAACCGGCGGACCGCCGACGGGGTGCTCGAGCCCTTCGCCTGGACGCTCGAGCTGCGCGGCGTCGATCACCACGGCGCGCGCATGGCCCTCGAGCTCGACGTCGAGGCGCTGCGCCCGCCCGCACCGCTCGGCGGCCCGGAGCTCGGCGGCGAGATGATGTTCCTCGGCGCCGAGCGGACGTTCTCCTACTTCCAGAGCGGGCTGCGCCTGCGCGGCCGCCTCGCCTGGGGCGACGTGCAGGAGGACGTCGCCGGCGAGGTCGGCTGGATCGACCGGCAGTGGGCGGAGGACGACTTCGCGAAGCACCAGGACGCCGAGAGCTCGCGCTACCGCAACGAGTGGCGCGTCATGCAGTTCGACAACGGCTGGGACCTGAGCTGCTTCCACCAGTACCAGCGCGACCAGCGCAACGCCGTCGTCCCGTGGAGCGGCGTCTCGGCGCAGGGGCCGGGGCCGGACTTCGAGGTGCGCGGCACGCACCGGGTGGAGCTCGTGGTGCCCGAGTTCATCCGCAGCCCGGGCGTCGTGCGGGGTCTGATCATGCTCGCCGAAGGGCCGCGCTACTTCCCGCACCGCTATCGCCTGCGCGTGCCCGAGTGGGACATGGACGTCGCGGCCGAGCCGCTCGTCGACGCGCCCGCGCACCGCTTCCCGATCGAGTGGTGGAGCGGCCCGGTGCGTCTCGAGGGACGGCTCTTCGGCGACCGCGTCTCCGGGCTCGGCTTCGACGAGCGGAGCTGCCCGCGCATCCGCGGCTTCGAGGTCGCCGAGGCGCTGAAGCTCTCCGCGGAGCAGGCGCCAGGCGCCGCCGCGAAGGACGGCCGCCTGCTCGCGTACCGCGCCTGGGAGGTCGAGGCGCTCGCGCTGCGCGGCGACCCCGGTGCGGCGATGGCACACCTCGATCGTCACGTCATGCCGCTGCTCGAGCCGAGCGCGACGGCGGCCCTGGAGCCCCTCGCCGCGCTGGCGGCGGACCTCCGCGAGGTGCTGCGCGCGGAGCACGACGCGGCGCGCGCCGCGTCGCGGCCCGGGGGCGCGGGATGACGGGCCGCGCGCCGACGAAGGCCGGCGACCGGCCGGCGGACCTCGCGGCGTTCCTCCATCCGCGCACCGTCGCCGTGATTGGCGTCTCGGAGAGCCCGAGCGCGCCCGGCGTGTCGATGTTCCACAAGGTCCGCGCGCGGGTGGAGGGGCAGGGCGGGCGCGTCTTTCCCGTCAATCCAAAGGCGAGCGAGCTCTACGGGCTGCGCTGCTACCCCAGCGTCACGGCGATCCCGGACGACGTCGACCTGGCCGTCATCCAGGTGTCCGACGCGCTCGCGGCGCTGCGCCAGTGCGTCGAGAAGCGCTGCCGCTTCGCCGTCGTGTTCACCGCGGGCTTCGCCGAGACCGGGCCCGAGGGCGCGGCGCGCGAGGCCGAGCTGGTGCGCGTGGCCCGTGAGGGCGGCGTGCGGCTGCTCGGCCCGAACACCAACCTGAACGCCTTCGAGACGCTTCCCGAGGCGGCCGGGCGCAAGGTCGCGCTCCTCACCCAGAGCGGCAACCAGGGCCGGCCCATCGTCCAGGGCGGCGAGGAGATCGGGCTCGGCTTCTCGTACTGGGTGCCGACCGGCAACGAGGCCGACCTCGAGATCGCCGACTTCCTGGAGTACTTCGCGGGCCACCACGAGACCGCGGTGATCGCCGCCTACGTCGAGGGCTTCAAGGACCACGCGCGGCTGCGGCGCGCGGCCGACGCCTGCGCGCGCGCCCGCAAGCCCATCGTGCTCGTCAAGGTCGGGCGCTCGGACGCCGGGCGGCGTATGGCGCAGGCGCACACCGGGCACCTGGCCGGCAGCGACCGTGCGATCGACGCGCTCTTCCGCCAGTACGGCATCGTGCGCGTCGAGGACCTCGACGAGCTGCTCGAGACGGCTGCGCTGTTCGCGCGCCTCGAGCGCCCGGCCGGCGACCGCGTGTGCGTCTACGGGGTGTCGGGCGGCACGAGCGCGCTGATGAGCGACCTGCTCGGCGTCTACGGCGTGGCGCTGCCCGAGCTCGCCGGGGACACGCAGCGCCGGCTGCGCGCGCTGCTGCCGTCCTACTTGACGGTGCGCAATCCCGTCGACAACGGCGCGGCGGTGCTGCGGACCGGCAAGGGCGGCGCGATCCTCGACGCGATCGCTGCCGATCCCGCCGTCGACCTCGTGCTGGCGCCGCTCGCCGGCGCTCTGCCCGGCATGACGGAGGTCCTCGCGCGCGACCTGGTCGGCCTGCACGCGAGCGGGCGCAAGCCGTGCGTCGCCGCCTGGGCCTCGACGCGGACCGACGATCCCGCGTTCCGCACGCTGGTCGACGGGCAGGTGCCGCTGTTCCGCAGCTTCCGCGGCGCGGCACGCGCGCTGCGCGCCTTCTTCGCCTACCACGCGTTCGCCGACCGCTTCGT
>JBFMAS010000742.1:0-4991 GCA_040755575.1 Thermodesulfobacteriota bacterium | reverse complement strand
GACGACGTCCGCCTCCACCGCGTGCACCGCGACGGGCACGCCGCGCCGGCGGGCGCGCGCGACCGCGGAGCGGAACTCCGGCGTGCGCGCCTCCTCGGACGACCGCGCGAGCAGCTTGACGCCCGCGACCTCGACGCGGCCGGCGGCTGCGACCCGTGCCGGCTCGACGTCGTCCGCGTCTCGCACGTAGACGCGGACGCGCTGGGGGAGCGCTCCGCTCGCAACCGCACCGGCCAGGAGAGCGACGCGCGTCGCGTCGTTGCTCGCGGTGACCTCGTCGACGGCGACGACGCCGTGGCGCGCGAGCTCGTCGCCGACGGCGCGAAGGCCCCGTGTGATCGCGTCCTCGTCGAGCGGCCCGACCACGCGCGTGATCTCGGGCTCGAGCCCGTGCACGACGCCCAGCCGCTCGCCGGCGGCGTCCCGCGGCGCCCGCGCATCGTCGAGGCCGCCGAGCGCCCGCTCGAGTCGCGCGCGCGCCGCCGAGTTGAGCAGCGACGCGTGCCGCGTCGCGTGCCGGACGCGCAGGGGACGGTGCGGCACGGCCGCATCGAGCTGTGCGAGCGTCGGATGGCGACGCTCGGCGAGCCAGGCTTCGTCGTAGCCCGTGGCGCGCAGCCAGGCGTCGGCCGGTCTGCCACGAGCCGCGCTCGCGAGCCGGGCGAGGATCTCGGCGACCGACGCCGGACGCGGCGTCGCGACGTCCACCGCCTCGCGCTCGGCCGCGCATGCGACCAGGTGGACGTGCGAATCGCTGAGCGCCGGCAGGAGGAGCGCGTCGGGGTCCCCGAGCGTCTCCCCGGGCACGCCGCGGCCAGCGTGCAGCCCGGCGAGCGGCGTGCACGACGCGACGCGGCCGTCCTCGATGCGGAGCAGGACGGGCTCCGCCGGACGCAGCGACCCGGCCGCGTCGGCGGCGAGCGGCCGGCCGACGACGTGGACGAGGTTCAGTCGGACGACGGCAGCGGCTTCGCTTCCTTGAGCTTCATCTCGTTGCCGCAGCACGAGATGCTCCCGCCGCCCGCCTTGTTGCACAGCGCCTCGGTGCCACAGCTCTCGCACAGGTAACGCTTGCCCAGCATGTTGGCCATCGTTCTTCCTCCGGATCGTCGTTCGTCGTTGGCTGCCGCACGGGACGAGCCGTCCCGCTCACTCTTGCACCGGGATGGTCGTCAGCACGACCGGTACCGTGCCGCCGCCGTCCTCGACCACCAGCCGGCGACCCGTCTCGGCGACCGCGGCCCGCACGCGCGCGAGGGCCGCCGCGCCGCCGTCGGGCGGCCGCGCGACGCTCGTCACCCGGCCGACCTCGTCGTCGCCGTCCTTCACCCTGGCGCCGGCAGAGAACGACGAAGCCGGGTCCGCCGTCAAGCGGACGAGCAGCCAGTTCACGTGGCCGCGCGCCGCGACGCGCTCCATCACCTCCTGTCCGAGGTAGCAGCCCTTGCGGTACGACACGGCGCGCCCGAACGACGGGATCTCGGCGGCCAGCGTCTGCGGCCCGTAGTCGACGTCGCTGCGCGCCCAGCCGGCGACGATCCGCTGCACCTCGAGCGCGTCGTCGCCGACGCGGCACGCTCCGCGTGCGCGCAGCGTCTCCGCAAGGGCGTCGCGTGCCGCCGCATCCGCGCTCCAGACGTGGAACGCGTCGACACAAGCGTCGCGCGTGCGCAGCGCATGGTGGGTCGCTCCGCCGTGCTCGATCTCGACGTGCTCGCATTCGCCCAGCGCCTCGATCGCCGCCGCGTGAGCCGGCGCGGCGGCGGCGAGCAGCTCGCGCGCACGCGGACCACGAAGCGCGAGGCCGCACGCGGCGACGTCCTCGAGCTCGACGTCGTCGGCCACCACGTAGCGCTCGAGCGCCTCGCGCACGCGCGGCCGCGCCGCGGCCGCCGTCTCGAGCCAGAGGGCGTCCCGCAGGGCGAGCACCACGAGCTCGGCCACGGGTCGTCCCTGCTCGGTGAGCAGCAGCGCGTACGTCCCCTGCCCGGGCACGAGCCGCGCGACGTCGTTGGTCAGCATCCCCTGCAGGAAGCTCGTCCGATCGTCGCCGCGGGCGGCGAGCAGCGCCTGGTCGTCGAGGCTCGACAGCGCTGCGCCGTCCCGCAGCGCCGCGAGGTCGGCTCGCAGCCGCGTCGCGTCCTGTGCTGCGCCGTCCGACATGCGTGCCGTCTAGCTAGCAGACGCCTCGGGAAGCGTGCCACATTGCCGGTGGGAGAAGAACGGTGAGCTACCAGGACGTCCTTTACGAGGTGCGCGACCAGGTCGCGTGGGTGACGATCAACCGGCCGCAGCGGCGCAACGCGTTCCGGCCCGAGACGGTCGACGAGCTGATCGACGCGTTCAAGCAGGCGTGGGCCGACCGCGGCGTCGGCGTCGTCGTGCTGTCGGGCGCGAACGGCACGTTCTGCTCGGGCGGCGACCAGAAGGAGCGCGGCCCGACCGGCTACGGCGACCGCCCGGGGATCGGGCTCGACGTCGCCGGGCTGCACGGCGTGATCCGCGCGATCCCCAAGCCGGTGCTCGCCATGGTGGACGGCTACGCGATCGGCGGCGGGCACGTGCTGCACGTGGTCTGCGATCTCACGATCGCGTCCGACCGCGCGGTCTTCGGCCAGGTCGGGCCGAAGATGGGCAGCGTCGACCCGGGCTACGGCACGGCGTACCTGGCGCGCGTCGTCGGCGAGAAGAAGGCGCGCGAGATCTGGTTCCTGTGCCGCCAGTACGGCGCGCAGGAGGCGCTCGCGATGGGCCTCGTCAACAAGGTCGTGCCGGCGTCGGAGCTGCAAGCGGAGGTGGAGGCCTGGTGCCGCGAGCTCAACGCGATGAGCCCGACCGCGCTCAAGATCGCGAAGGCGTCGTTCAACGCCGACACCGACCACCTGCACGGTACGACGGAGCTCGGCTTCGCCGCCCTCGAGCTCTACTACGCGAGCCCCGAGGGTCAGGAGGGGCGCAAGGCGTTCGAGGAGAGGCGGGCGCCGGAGTTCGCGAAGTATCGCCGCTGATCGTCGGCCGCGTCGCCCGCGCCATGGCGATGCGGCCGCGTGACCCGGGTCAGGGGACGCGCCTGCGCTGCGCGACCTGCTCGTTCCACTTCTTGATGCCCGCGGCGAGCTGCCGGCCGTGGGGGTTCCCGGGGTCCAGCGCGAGGACCGCGTCCGTCGCCTCCTGCGCGCACGCGGGACGCCGCGCGAGCAGGCAGGCGCTCGCCCGGCCGATCAGCTCCTGCGTCCGCAGCCCCGGATCACGGGCATAGAGGTCGGCCGGCTCGGGGTCGACGTAGCCGTCGCGCCAGCGATCGCCCGGCACGGGCAGTCCCGCTCGGCGCATCTCCTCGGCGAGGAAGCGCGCGAGCAGCACGTGGCCGTGCACGTTCGGGTGGACGAAGTCGACGAACAGCGACTGACCCACCAGCCCGTCCGGGCTCGCCTGCTCGAACATCCGATCGGCGTCGGCGAGCATGGTGCCGTAGCGGCGCGCGATGTCGCGCAGGACGTCGTTGTAGCTGCTCGGCGCACCGTGCGGGACACGGTCGAGGTCGCTCGCCCGGCGGTAGGCGTCACGCGCCGCCGCGAACTTCCCCGAGCGCCGCTCGCACGTCGCGATCCTGTAGTGGAGATCGGCGTAGGCGTCGTCGACGAGCAGCGCCCGGCGGTACGCCGCGATCGCGCCCGGGCAATCCGTCGGGGCGAGGCGGTCGCCCTGCGCGACGAGATCGTCGAAGGCGCGCCTGTCCTGCTCCGTGAGGTCCGGGCGGTGCACCGAGACGCCCGGCGCCCAGTCGGCGAAGTCCTGGCCGAGCGTGACCAGCATCACCGGCACGCCGACCGCCTGCATCGCCTCGACCATCTTCTCGACGTTGAGCCGATAGTGCTCCTCGCCCCATGCGACCTCGCGGGCCGTCGGATACGCGCCGAGCGCGTTCCTCGAGAGGACCGCGAACATCTGGAAGGAGTTCTCGAGGTCCCTGAAGTCGAAGCGCGGCGGCTCGTGCTTGACGCCGATGATCGGCATCTGGCTTGCGACCGCGTAGAGGCGCGTCTGCGCGAGCCATTCCCAGAGCCGGAAGAGGCGCGGGTCCATCTCGACGAGGTGCGCGTAGTAGCGCCGCTCGCCGAGCTCGTTGTGACCGGCGTAGACGATCAGGAGATCCGGCTGGTAGCGCGCGAGCTCCTCGACCACCGCCAGGATCCGGCGGCTCGCGTATCCGGACACCGCCGCGTTCACGACCTGGACCTGAAGCTCCGGGAGCTGCGCCCGCAGGCGCTGCTCGAGGAACGTCGAGAAGGCGTACCAGACGCTGTAGGGAACGCCCGCCGCCGACGACTCGCCGACGACGAAGACGCGGAAGCTGCCTGGCGGTTTGCTCGCCGGGAACTCCTGCGGCACCTTGAGCCTGCGCGCCGCCGCAGTCCGGAAGCCCGGCGTGCCGTCCGCGAGCGTGACGGGCTCGAACATCGGCACCGTGCGCGAGAAGCCGGCGAAGGGATCGTAGCGCGGGACGCCGCCGCCGATGCCGAGGAGGCGCAGCGCCATCTCGAGCGCGACGACCGTCAGCAGGCCGGCGAGGAGGCCCAGCGCAACCAGGCCCAGGCGCATGGCGGTCGTTCGGGAGGTGGCCCGCACGGCGCCGCAGTCTAGTCGGGGAGATCGCCCGTGCGCCAGACGGTTCGCGCCCGGGTGGCCCGCGCGGCCCGCGCCGCCACGGCAGGCGGCGGGCTCACGCTTCCTGCAGCAGCCGCATGGCGTCTGCGACGCTCGCGCCCTCGTGCACAATCGCCATGAAGGCACGCGTGATCGCCGACGGCTTCGGGTGCTGGATGACGTTGCGCCCGTAGACGATGCCGGCGGCGCCCTCCCGCATCACCTGCGCCGTGCGCGCGAAGATCTCCGCCTCGGATGCCTTGCCGCCGCCGCGCACCAGCACGGGCTTGCCGCCCGCGACGTGCACGACCCGGTGGAAGTCCGCCAGGTCGTCGGTCGGGTCG
>JBFMAS010000741.1:0-7932 GCA_040755575.1 Thermodesulfobacteriota bacterium | reverse complement strand
CGCCGTCCGTCCGGCCGCTCCGCGCGTCGTGGCCGTTGCCCGGCCCGTCCCCGGAATCGCCGCGCGGGTCGGACGTGCCGTGGCCGCCGGCGCCTTTCTGCCAGTCGTGCTTGCTCATCTCCTCGATGCCGCGGGGGGCCGCTCGACGACGCCGATCGGCCGGGGCGGGCGACACGCGGAACCTAAGCACGCGACTTTTCGCTGTCAATCGTCGTGCTAACAGCGATTTCGTGCGCGTCGAATCCACGCCGGCGATCGTGCTGCGAACGCGCGAGTTCGGCGAGTCGGACAAGATCGTCACGGTGCTGTCGCGCTCGGCGGGCAAGTTCTCCGGCATCGCCAAGGGTGCGAAGCGCTCGCAGCGCCGCTTCCCGGGGACGCTCGAGATCTTCTCGCACGTGCTGCTCGACTACCGGCGCCGGCCGCACGCCGAGCTCGCCTTCCTCGAGCGGGCGACGCTGCTGCATCCCTGGCCGCGGCTGCTCGACTCCCTCGAGCGCTTCACCGCGGCGAGCCACGTCGTCGAGCTGGCGGACAAGATGACCGTCGAGAGCGAGGTCGGCGACGACCTCTACGGGGTGGTGGCCGCGACGCTCGCGCGCCTGCAGGCGGGCGAGCCCGGTCCGGCGACGCTGCGGCTCTTCGAGCTCGCCGCGCTGAGCGCGTCCGGCTACCGGCCCGAGCTCGTCCGCTGCCGCGGCTGCCGCCGCTCGCTCGCGGGCGACCGTGGTCCGGTCCGTCTGGTCGGCTCGCTCGGCGGCCTGCTGTGCTCGCTGTGCCGCGCGCAGGAGGAGGGCGGGATGCTGCTCTCCTTCGCGGCGCTCGAGTGCCTCGGTCTGCTGCAGGCGGCGATCGGGCGCGGCATCGTGCGCGGCAACGGCTCCGGCCCGACCTTCGATCCCTTCGGCGAGGAGCCCGCGCTCGCGGGGCGTCTCCAGCCGCGCGTCGCGCGCGAGGTCGCGGCGGCGCTCGACCTGCTCTTGACGCCGCACCTGCGTGGCCGGCTGCGCTCGCTCGAGCTGCTCGGCCCGGCGCTGCGGGACGCCCTCAGGGATACGGACGAGACTTGAGCGTTGCGCCGGCGCTCGCGAGCTCGCGGGCGTAGACCGTCGCGAGCGGCGCGAAGCGCATCTCCCGCGTGAGCCGGGCGAGCTTGTCGGCCATCGTGCGCCGCCCGATGCCGTTGAAGAACCGGACGTGCGCCCGCGTGCCGGGCAGCTTCGGCGAGTCCGGGTCGATCTCCCACGGGTGCGTGTACACGACGGCGGGCCCCACCTCGCGGTTGAAGCGGCGCAGGTAGTGACGCGTGAAGCCGAGCGGGAACGCGCGCAGCGCGAACCCGCCGGCGGCGACCGGCAGCACCTGTCCCGTGGCGACGCGCGTCAGCGGCAGGGGGAACTCCCAGAGGCCGCTCGCGAGCCGCACGGGACCGCCGCCGTTGCCCAGCACGCGTGGCTCGCCGGGATGGAAGTCGAGCGGCATCCAGCTCGAGTCGTACGCGAAGCCCGCCGCGGCGACCTCCTCGAGCGCCCAGAGGTGCTTCTCCTCGCGCACGAAGCACGGTGCGCGAAAGCCGCGCACCGGTGCACCGAGCACGTCCTCGATCATGGCGCGCGCGCGCCGCACGTCGACCCGGAACTCGTCGCGGTCGCGCTCGGCCACGGGGAGGTGGCGCAGCCCGTGGCAGCCGATCTCGTGGCCGAGCCGCGCCGCCTCGCGCACCGTGCCCGCGAGCTGCACGGCGACGTCGGCCAGGAAGAACAGCGTCGCCCGCGTGCGGGTGGCCTCGAGGATGTCGAGCATGCGCTCGAGGTTGCGCCGTACGCGCGGGGCGCCGGCGGCGATCTCCTCTTCCGTCGCCGGGCCCGAGCCGCGGCTCTCGTCGTGGTACCAGTCCTCGACGTCGACGCTGAGCGCGTTCACGTCCCTCGTGCTGCCGCCGTCCATGTCCACCGACGAGCGTGCTCAGTACAGGCCGGGAACGAGACGCCAGGTGCGCTCGGAGTAGCGCTCGTACGCCTCGCCGAGGTGGCGGCGCAGCGCGCTCTCCTCCTGCCCGATGCGCAGCATCAAGGAGGGCAGCCACAGGAGCAGCACCGCGAGCAGCGCGAGCGGGCTGCGCAGCGCGAGCGCCGTCCCCGCCATCACGAGAGCGAGGCCGGCATAGTTCGGGTGGCGCAGCAGGCGGTAGGGGCCGCCGTCCACCAGGCGGTGGTCGGCGCGCACGAGCAGCTTGATCGAGAAGTGCGGTCCGAGCGCGGCGAGCGCGCGGTGACGCAGCCACATCCCCGCGACGATCAGCACCCCGCCGAGGATCTCGCCGAAGCTCACGACGGGCGGCCATCCCGGCGTCCGATCGCGGTTGTCCCACGCCCCAGCGCACAGCACCGCGAGGAACGACAGGCGAAGGAGCGTCGCGACGTGGTCCTTGGTCGCGGGCTCGCTCAGGTCGCGGCGCGCGATCCAGTACGACGCGATGCCGCCCGCGAGCACGAGCACCCAGACCTGGATCGAGCCGAGCCGGCCCGCGACGGCGATCGCCAGGGCCGCGGCCGCGGCGTGCGCGAGCGGCAGCCAGCCGCCCTCGCCGGCGTCGTCACGGATCGGGTCGGCTCGCATACGCGAGCGAGGTTATACCAAGCCGCCCGGGCGCGCAGCCGTCCCTAGGCGAGCCACTCGCGCAGCGCCGCCGCGAGGGTCTCCTGCGTGAACGGCTTCGTCAGGTAGCCGTTCGCGCCCGCCTCCTGCGCGCGCCGCCGATGCTTCTCGCTCGAGCGCGAGCTGCACACGATCACCGGCAGGTGCTGCAGCCGCGGGTCCGAGCGGATCTCGTTGAGCAGCTCGTAGCCGTGCATGCGCGGCATCTCGAGATCCGTGACCAGCACGCGGAAGCTGCCCTGGCGCAGCTTGTCGAGCGCGTCGCGGCCGTCGACCGCGGTGCGCGCGCTCCAGCCTTCCGCCTCGAGGAAGTGGCCGGCGAGCTTGCGCACGCTGATCGAGTCGTCGGCCCACAGCACCATCGCCGCGTCGGTCTCGCTCGCCGCCGTCTCCGCCGCGGCCGTCACCGCGCGCGCCTCCGCCACCGTCGACGGCGCCAGCGAGCCGAGCAGGCTTCCCAGGCGTCCGACGTCGAGGACGAAGATCACCTGACCGTCGCCGGCGAAGGTCGCGCTGGTGACGAACGGGTGGCCGGCGAACAGGCGTCCGAGCGGACGCACGACGGCCTCGCGCTGCGCCTCGATGCGGTCGATGAGCAGCGCCAGGCGCTGCGCCGCGCCCGCGCGCAGGATGACCGCCGTCGCGCCGAGCGGCTGCGCTGCGCGCGCGGCGGCGCGCTGCCGGGCCGCGTCCTCGGCCGACGAGCGCGCCGGCAGCCAGGTGTGCGTCGCGCAGCTTCCGATCAGCATCGGCAGCGACAGGCCCGGGATCTGCTCCTCGCCGATCCGCACCAGCAGCCCGTCCGGCCCCTCGCGCAGCATCTCCGACTCGACGTTCAGCACGGATTCGATCGGGCCCTGCGACAGCGCGTAGACCTGGGTGCCCGCACGCAGCAGCAGCACCTGGTCGATCATCGCGGCGAGCGGCAGCGCGATGCGGAAGGTCGCGCCGCGGCCGTCCTGGGACTCGACCGACACCGTGCCGCGGAGCTGCTCGACCTCGCCCGCGACGACGTCCATGCCGACGCCGCGGCCGGCGAGGTCGGTCACGCGGCTCTGCGTCGAGAAGCCCGGCCGGAAGATCAGCTTGGCGAGCTCGTCGCGGCTCAAGGTCTCGCTCGGCTCGACGAGCCCGAGGCTCTCGGCCTTGCGCCGGATGGCGACGAAGTCGAGGCCGCGGCCGTCGTCGCGCACGCTGACCTCGACGGTGCCGTGCCGTTGCACGGCACGCAGCTCGATCACCCCGGCGTCCGGCTTGCCGGCCGCGCGCCGGTCGGCGACCGGCTCGATGCCGTGCGAGACGGCGTTGCGCACCAGGTGCAGCAGCGGCCCGTAGAGCGACTCGATCAGCGCCCGATCGACCTGCACCTCCCCGCCGAAGGTCTTGACGTCGAGCTGCTTGCCCGTCTGCCGCGCGGCGTCGCGGATCGGCCGCTGCAGGCGCCGGAAGAGCGTGTCGATGGACAGCAGCCGCATGCCGGTGATCGTCCGCTGCAGGCTCGACGTGACCTTCGATACCTGGCGCGTCTCCTCGGCCAGCGTGTCGATCATGTCGCCGAGCTGCTCGACGATCTCGCCGGCGTCGGCGGCGAGCTCGACCAGCGTGCGCGTGAGCACGTTGAAGTCGTCGTACTTGTCGAACTCGAGGTCGCTGAAGTCGAGCGGCGACGTCGCATCGCTCGCCGCCGCCTCGTCCGCCGCTTGCGCCTGCGCCGGGTTGAACTCGAAGCCGCGGAACCCCTCGACGGTCTCGTTGAGCTGCAGCTTGCCGAGCCGGAGCTTGTCCTTGAGCTCGTAGATCGTGCTCATCGAGTCTTCCATGCGCGTCCGGCTCACCACGAGCTCGCTCACGCGGTTCATGAGCAGGTCGAGGCGGCTCGCGTGCACGCGCACGATCGCCGAGTCGAGGTCGGTCGGCGCGGCGGGCAGCGGCGCGGAGTCGTCGCGCGCGCCGGTGCCCTGCGCCGCGGCGGCGCCGTGCGGTGCGTCGTCCGCCGGCGAGTCGTCGGTCACGCTCGCGAGGACCTCGGCGACGCGGCCCTCGACGTCGCCGAGGATCTGGTGGTCGTGCGGCACGCCGCGCGCCTGCGCGAGAAGCCCCGCGACGGAGTCGACCAGCTCGAGGAGCAGCTCGATCAGGCGCTCGGGGCTGCTCTCGAGGGGGCTTTCGATCACGGTCTCGAGGAGCGTCTCGCCCGCGTGGAGCTGCTCCGCGATGCGCGTCAGGCCGACCGCGGCCGCGGCGCCTTTCAAGGTGTGGAAGTGGCGGAACAGCGCACGGAGCTGCGTCCGGTCGCGCGGATTCCGCTCGAGGTAGAGCAGCGCGGTCTCGGAGGCGCTCAGCGCCGCATCGGCGTCGAGCGTGAACGCCTCCATCATCTCCGGCTCGATCTGCGGCACGAGGCGGTCGTCGAGGTCCTCGTCCTCGACGTGCGCGGCGACCTCCTCGTCGGCCGCGGTCGCCGCGCCCGCGTCCGCGGCGGCGCTCGGCCCGGCGTCGGCATCCGCGTCGACCAGGCTCGCGCTCGCGGCCGACAGGGCGAGCTCGAGCGCCGCCGTCGGCGGCTCGAGACCGGCGGCGAGGAACACCTCCTCGAGCGGGCGCGCGAGCCCGGCGAGGAACGACGGCTCGAGCGGCAGCATGCCGTCGTCGGCGTGCTCCTCGAACGCGTGCTGCAGCGTCGACCCGACGTCGCGCAGGTCGTCGCGGCCGACCGTGGCGGCGCTGCCCTTCACGGTGTGGAAGATGCGGCCCAGGTCCGCGCACACGTTCATCTGCTGCGCGGGATCGGCGAGGCTCGCGAGCATCTCCGGGACCATACCGAGCAGCTCGCGCAGCTCGTCCTGGAACGTCTCGGCGAGGAACGCCGCCAGCTCGGGATCGTAGCCGGTCGGATCGCCGTCGCCCGCGCCCTCGAGCTCCGCCTCGAGCTCCTCGTCGGCGATCGCGTCCTCGCTCGGCAGAGCGGCGAGCTCCTCGAAGTCCGGCATCGCCGCTGCCCGCGCCTCGTCACGCCGGACCGTCCCTTCGAGCGCGGCGCGCGACTCGGGATCGAACACCGCGAGCAGCTCCTCGAGGAGACCTTGCTGGCTCGCGAGGTTGCCCTCGAGGCAGTCGTCGAGCATGCGCTGCGCGGGGCCGAGCGCGGCCCGCGTCGCGCGCACGAGGTCCTGCGCTGCGGCGTGGTTCTGGCGGGCGCCTTCGGCGGCGAGCTCCGCGGCACGCTGCAGGATGGCTCCCGCGCGGCTCAGGAACGGCAGCTCGGCCAGCGCCGCCGAGCCCTTGAGCGCGTGACCGCGCGCGGCGATCTCGACGAGGCCGCTGCCGTCCCCGAGCTGGCTCGCGAGCTGCCCGAGCCGCTGGTGCATGCCGGCCAGGAGCTCGCGGGCCTCGACGCGGAACAGGTCCCGGATCGTGCTGACGCTGAGGCCCTGTGCGGCGCGGTCGGGCGCTGTGCGCGAGCGCTCGTCCGCATCCGTCGGCGCGCCCGCGTCGGCCTGCCGTCTGGCGGTGGCTTCGCTCATCGCGCCCTCAAGCCGCGAACTGGCTCGCTCTCGCGCCGAGCTCTTCGGATGCCGTCAGGAGCTGGCCGGTGGTCCGCCTCGCCTGCTCGCTCGACTGCTGCACGCCCTTGGCGGCCTCGGCGATGCGCTTGAGAGCCGCGTCGATCTCGCTCGCACGCTCGAGCTGCGTGCTCGCGGCGCCCGCGATCTGCTCGAGCATCGTCGTCGCCTCGTTGGTCACGGCGTGCACGCGCTCGAGGGCATGCTCGGCCTGCGACGCTGCCGCGGTCTGCACTTCGAGGCGCTCGGCCTGACGCTCCATCCCGCTCACCGCCTCGTTGACGTCCGACTGGATGCCCGCGATCAGCCGCTCGACCTCCTTCGTCGCCGCGGCGGCGCGCTCGGCCAGCTTCCGCACCTCCTCGGCGACCACCGTGAAGCCCTGGCCGTGCTCGCCGGCGCGCGACGCCTCGATGGCGGCGTTGAGCGCGAGCATGTCGGTCTGGGCGGACATCTTCGAGATCGTCCCGGTGATGGCGGAGATCTGCATCGACCGCTCGCCGAGCCGCTTGATCTTGACGGTGGCCGCGCGGGTCTCGCGCTGCAGGCCGTCCATGCCGGAGATCAGGTCGGCGAGGGCGCTCTGCCCGAGCTTGCTCGCCTGCTCGGTGCGCCGCGCCACCTCGACGGCGGCCGTACACTGGTCGGAGATCTGCTGATTGCCCGTGCGCAGGGCGTTCGCGGTCGCGAGCAGCGAGCCGCACTCGCGGGCCTGCGTCGACGCGGTGCTCGACACCTGGTCGGTGCAGCCGCGGATCTGCGTCGCCGACTCGCCGAGGCGTCCCGACATCGCGCGCATCGTGCCGACGAGGGCGTCGATCCCCTCGAGCATCTCGTTCAGCGCGCGCGACACGTTGCCGAGAGCGCCGTCCTCGACCTGCGCTCGCTGCGCGAGGTTGCCGCGTGCCGCTTCCCGGACCACGTTGAGCAGCGCCTCCGCGTCGCGCGCCGAGCGCTGGCTCTCCTGCTCCGCGCGGGCGAGGGCGTTCGCGCGCTCGTCGAGCAGCCGGTTGATCGCGGTTGCCAGCTCGCCGACGGCGCCGCCCTGCTTCGCATCGAGACGTGCTTGACGGTCGCCGCGCTGCGCGCGCGCGAGCACGGCCGACAGCTCGCGCAGCTTGCCGGAGAACTGTCCCCACAGGCGTCCGCCGAGGACCCAGCCGAGGATCGCCGCGACCACCGTCGCGCCCGCCACGTCGAACGCGACCCGCCGCAGGGGCGCCATCGCTGCAGCTTCCGGGATCTGCACGCCGACCGCCCAGCTCGCGTTGCCGACCGCGAGCGGCGAGTACGCCGCGAGCACCGTGCCGGCGGCGCTGGCGTAGCTGCCGGCGGTCTCCTCGCCGCGGAGCGCCTCGGCCAGCGCCGGCAGCGCCGTCTCGGAGGGCAGCTGGGAGCCCTCCTCCCGCCGTGCCTCGCGTCCGCCGAGGTTGCTGCGCAGCCGTTGCGACGCGTCGACGAGCCATACCGAGCCGCTGTCGCCGAGCCCGAAGGGGACCGTCTGTCCGCTCGAGCTGCGCAGCGCCCGCTCGAGCGCCGCGTCGTCGACCGCGACGACCAGCGTGCCGAGACGCGTCGTGCCGTCCACGACCGGAGCCGCCGCGAACAGCATCGGCCGGTTGCCGAACGCCGGATCGGGTCCGACGTCGACGATCGTCGCACGGTCGCTCTCGCGGCGCCCCTCGCTCGCCTGCACGACGCGCTCGAGCCC
>JBFMAS010000740.1:0-4078 GCA_040755575.1 Thermodesulfobacteriota bacterium | reverse complement strand
TGCGCACCGTGCGGGGCACGGGGCCCGTCGGCCGCATCACGCGGCGCGACGTCGAGCTCGCGAGCGCGGCGGCGAAGCGGCGCGAGCGCGGCCCCGGAAAGACCGCTTCGGCCGAAGCGCTCGAGGATACCCCGGGGCGCGAGACGGTCGAGGGGGCCGAGCCGGACCTCGGCGTCGTCGCACGGCGTCCCGAGGCGGAGGCGGCAGGAGCCCCCACCGGTGAGACGGCAGCGCGGCGCGTCGCGCCGGCGGCCGCGCCTGCTGCGCCGGAGCGCGCCCGCGAGCCGGAGGAGGTGCCGGCCGGCGCCGGCGTGCGCCGGGTGCCGCTGTCACGCATGCGGGCGTCGATCGGCAAGCGCATGAGCGAGAGCATGCGCGAGGCGCCGCATTTCTACCTCACCACGGTGGTCGACATGGACGAGGCCGTCCGCCTGCGCGAGCAGCTCAAGCGCCTCGAGCTGTCGCCGGTGAACGTCACCTACAACCACATGGTGCTGAAGGCCGTCGCGGATGCCCTGGCCGAGTTCCCCGAGGTCAACGCGCGCTTCGCGGGCGACGCGATCGAGATGCTCGACGAGATCAACGTCGGCATCGCGACCGCGGTGCCGGACGGGCTCATCGTCCCGGTCGTGCACGGCGCCGATCGCCTGAGCTTACTCGAGATCGCGCAGCAGGCGCGCGCGCTCGCGGAGAAGGCGGAAGGCGGCCGCTTCACGGGTGACGACCTCTCGGGCGCGACCTTCAGCGTCTCGAACCTCGGCATGTTCGACGTCGACTCGTTCACGGCGGTGATCAACCCGCCGCACGCGGGGATCCTCGCGGTGGGCTCCGTCAAGCAGCGTCCGGTGGTGCGCGACGGCGCGCTCGCGGTCGGCTACACGATGTCGATGACCATGTCGTGCGATCACCGCGTGATCGACGGCGCGCGCGGCGGCCGCTTCCTCGCCGAGGTCAAGCGGCGGCTCGAGAGCCCGGTGGCGTTGATCCTCGGCGGTGGGGCGGCATGAGCGTCACCGCCGCGTCGACGCCTGCAGCCGGCTGGCCCGGGCGCGAGCTCGCGACGCTCGAGCAGCGTCACGGCAGACCGCTGCGCTGCCGCTGGCTCGGGCGAATCGCCTTCCCCGACGCGCTCGCGCTGCAGGAGCAGGTCGTGCGCGAGCATGCCGCGATCGGCGACACGCTCCTGCTGCTCGAGCACGACCCGGTGTACACGACCGGCCGCGGCGGGCGCGTCGAGCACCTGGGCGTTCTCGCCGCGGGCGACGGCGCTGCGTACCCGCCGCTCGTGCGCATCGGCCGCGGCGGCGACGTCACCTACCACGGTCCCGGGCAGCTCGTCGGCTACGGGCTCGTCGACCTGCGCGCGCGCGGCGGCGACCTGCACCGCTTCCTGCGCGACCTCGAGGCAGGCGTCGTCGCGACCGCGCGGGCGCTCGGCGTCGCGGCGGTACGCTGGCCGGGGCGCACCGGCGTGTGGGCCGTCGATGCGGACCTCGCGCAGCTCGCGCCGGGTGAGCTCGCCGGGAGGCTCGACGACGCCCACATGGCGGCCGGCAGGGTGCGCAAGATCGCGTCGATCGGCATCGGCGTGCGGCGGGGCGTCACGATGCACGGCTTCGCGCTCAACGTGGCCCTCGACCTCGCCCCCTTCGCGGCGATCGTGCCGTGCGGGCTCGCGGGCGTACGCATGACGTCCGTTGCCGCCGAGACCGGCCGCACCACGCCGGCGCTCGTCGAGGTGGCGGCGCTCGCGTCGTGGCACGTCGGCGCAGCGCTCGCGGGAGACGGCGTCCGCCCGCTGCCGTCGCGTGCGGACCTGCCCGGCGTCGCGCCCGCCGCCGCGGAGACGACCGCGTGAGCGCCGGGCAGGAGACGGTCCGGCGCCATCCGGAGTGGATCCGGGTTCGCGTGCCCGGCGGCGAGGGCTACGCGCGCACCCGCGCGATCGTCGCCGAGTCCGGCGTCGCGACCGTCTGCGAGGAGGCGCGCTGCCCGAACGTCGCCGAGTGCTGGGCGCACGGGACCGCGACCTTCATGCTGATGGGCGATACCTGCACCCGCAACTGCGGCTTCTGTGCGGTGAGCCACGGCCGGCCGAAGCCGCTCGACCCGATGGAGCCCTACCGGCTCGCGCACGCGATCCGGAAGCTCGCTCTGGCGCACGTCGTTGTGACGTCGGTCGACCGCGACGATCTGCCGGATCTCGGCGCCGGCCACTTCGCGGCCGCGGCGCGGGCGATCCGCGGCGTCGTGCCCGGCTGCGAGGTCGAGGCGCTGACGCCCGACTTCCAGGGCCGCCGGGACTGCGTCGAGGTCGTCGCGACGTCGCCGATCACGGTCTACAATCACAACCTCGAGACCGTTCCCCGGCTCTACAAGCGGGCCCGCGCGGGGGCGCGGTACGAGCGCTCGCTGGACGTCCTGCGCTTCGCGCGCGCCGCGCGGCCCGAGCTGCTGACCAAGGCAGGCCTGATGCTGGGCCTAGGCGAGGAGATCGACGAGGTGCTCGCGGTGCTGCGCGATCTGCGCGCGGCGGGCTGCGACATCGTCACGCTCGGGCAGTATCTGCGCCCGAGCAAGAAGCACCTGCCGGTCGAGCGCTATCTCGAGCCGAACGAGTTCGACGAGCTCGGCGCGAGGGCGCGCGAGCTGGGCTTCCGCCACGTCGAATCCGGCCCGCTCGTGCGCAGCTCGTACCACGCCTGGTCGCACGTGCCGCCCCGGAAGCCGTAATTTCACGTCCCGGCGCCGCTCTTGGCGCGGCAAAACGAGCTCGGGCCGGGCGTCGTCGATGCCATGTTTCGACGCATGTCCGTTGCGCCCGCGCACCTTTTCCCGTAGTCAACTCGTCTTCAGCAAAGACGAAAAAGGGGGCGGAGGAGGCGAATGCTCAAGCTGTACGACTACCCGCAATGTCCATTTGGACAGAAGACACGCATCGTCCTGGCCGAGAAGCAGCTCGACTACGAGATGACGGTCGTCGACCTGCGGAAGCACGAACAGCTCGAGCCCTGGTTCCTGGCGCTCAATCCCTTCCACAAGGTGCCGGTGCTGATCGACGAGGACGACGAGGAGCACCGGACGGTGGTGTACGACTCGACGATCATCAACGAGTACCTCGAAGACGAGTACCCCGAGCCGGCGCTGCTGCCGCCGCCCGGTGACTCGGCGGCGCGCGCACGCGTCCGGCAGCTCGAGGACTACGCCGACATGGCCTTCGTGCTGCCCGCCGGCAACCTCTTGACCGAGCACGTCAAGCCGGAGGGCGAGCGCGACCCCGAGAAGCTGCGCCGCGCGAAGGACGAGGTCGACCGCGCGTTCGCGCTGCTCGAGCGCGAGCTCGCGGGCGGCAAGGAGTTCCTCGCGGGCAGCTTCAGCATCGCGGATGCCGCGTTCGCCCCGCGCCTCCTGCTGCTCGTGTCGCGCGGCGTCGCTCTGCCCGACGGCTCGCGCGCCCTGCGCGGCTACGTCGATCGCTTGCGCCAGCGCGAGAGCATCCGCCGCCTCGAAGGGCTGTGAAAAGGGCGTCGTCCGTCGTCACGGCAGACGCGCTCACTCGGCCGTCGGGCGCGCCTGCTTCGGGATGACGACGATCCCGGAGTCGGTGACCGTGTAGCGCTGCCGGTCGCGCTCGAGGTCGTAGCCGATCGTCTCGCCCTCGGGGATCTCGACGAACTTGTCGATGATCGCGCGGCGCACCTTCGCGTGACGGCGGATGCGGCAGCCGTCCATGATGACCGACTCCTCGACCTGGGCGAAGCTGTGCACGAACACGTTGCGCCCGAGCACGGAGTTGCTGACGCTGCCGCCGCTCACGATGCAGCCCTCGGAGACCACGGACTGCACCGCCTGTCCACGTCGCCCGATCTCGTCGAAGACGAACTTCGCGGGCGGGTTGGGCGCCTCGGCGGTGCGCACCGGCCACAGGACGTTGTACAGGTTGAGCTCGGGATCGGGCGCGCGGAGGTCCATGTTGGCCTCGTAGTACGCGTCGATCGTGCCGACGTCGCGCCAGTAGGTGGGCTTGCCCTCGGGCTCGCCGGGCAGCCGGTTGGTCGCGAAGTCGTACGCGTAGGTA
>JBFMAS010000739.1:0-5652 GCA_040755575.1 Thermodesulfobacteriota bacterium | reverse complement strand
GCGCAGCACCATCGCGCTGGTCGCTACACCCGACGCGCCGGTGACGAGCACGCTCCTGCAACCCTCGACCTGCGCCGTCGAGGTGCCGCGGATCTGCCGCACCGCCTCGAGGATCAGGTTGAAGCCGTGCACGTAGGCCTCGGACAGTCCGCCGCCCGACGTCAGCACGGGCAGCTCGCCGCCGAGCTCGATGCGCCCGCCCTCGGTGAACGGGCCGCCCTCGCCGCGCTTGCAGAAGCCGTAGTCCTCGAGGCCCAGGATGACGAGCGGCGTGAAGGCGTCGTAGATCTGGGCGCAGTCCATGTCCTCCGGCCCGAGCTCCGAGCGGCGCCAGAGCTGCTCGGCGCAGGGCACGGCCGTCGTCTGCATGTCGGGCGTGTTGTAGTTGGCGAGGTGGACGGGGTTCGGGCCGCTCGCCTGCGCGACCGCGTGCACCAGCGCCGGCTTCTGCGCGAGGTCGCGCGCGCGCTCGACGGACGTCACGACGCAGGCGAGCGCCCCGTCGGTCTCGAGGCAGCAGTCGTAGAGCGTCAGCGGGTAGCCGATCACGCGTCCGGCCAGGTACGTCTCCATGTCGAGCTTTCGCCCGCCCATCATCGCGTACGGGTTGCGGTTCGCGTGCTTGCGCGCCGCGATCGCGACGTTGCCGAGGTGCTCGCGCTTCGTGCCGTAGACGTGCATGTGGCGGTGCGCCCACATGCCGATCACGTCGACCGGGCGGATCAGCCCCCACGGCACGTGCAGCGCCTTGTCGTCGGTGACGAGCTCGCGCTCCTGCGCCCACGGCCGCGCCGCCTTCGAGCCACGATTGCGCGCGCGGTGGCAGACGACGACGTCCGCGAGCCCCGTCGCGATCGCGGCCGCGGCATGCATCACCGTCGCGCACGATGCGCCGCCGCCGTACGACACCTTGTCCCACCACTGCAGGTTCCGGACGCCGAGCCCGCGCGCGATGGTGACCTCGTGCGTGTGCTCCATCTCGAACATCGACATGCCGTCGACGTCCTCGGCCTCGAGGCCGGCGTCGTCGAGCGCGAGCTGGATCGCCTCGATCGCGGTGTCGGAGATCGGCCGGCCGATGTCCTTCGCGAACGGCAGGTGACCGATGCCGACGATCGCGACCTGGTCGCGGATGCGCGCGAACAGGTCGTCGTCGATGCGCTTCGCGCCAGCCATGACGGGAGCCTGGATAGCGGAAGCTCCCCGCGCGGGAAAGGCACGCCGCCCCGGCGTCGGGCGAGCGTCAAGCGCAGGAGCCGGCGATGCACGAGCCGTCGCAGCACTCGGCGTCCGCGTTGCTCGACTCTCCCGCCGGCAGGCAGCAGGTGTCGAACGGGCCGCAAAGGGCGACGCCGCAGCAGGGCACGACGACCTCGCCGAAGATGCGGCAGTAGCCCGGCGGGCCGAAGGCGGCGATGCAGCATCGGCCGGCCTCGCACCCGACCGCGGCTTCGCCGATGTAGGAGCAATCGGATGGCGTCTCGCACGTGCCCGGGATGCAGCTCCCGTAGACGCAGTACGGATTGTCTCTGAACTCCGGCAGGCAGTAGTCACCCGCCCAGCACAGGTCGGGCACGCAGCCGCCGCACAGGAATTCGAACGGGGGCCCCACCAGGCAGAGGCCGCCGCATTCATATCTGCGGCACTCGCACGCATGCAGCGTCCCCGGTGGGCCGCAGGTACTTTGCACCTCCTCGCCGTCGACGGTCACCGCGCACGTCGGGCCGTCGCAGTCCTCGCCCGGGTCGACGATGCCGTTGCCGCACCCGGGCGTCGGCGTCGGCGCCGGCGTCGCAGTCGGCGTCGGTACGGCGCAGCCGGTCGCCGCGCAGGCGTCGCAGGCGGACGCAAATGGGCTCACGCACGCCGAGCCGCCGCGCGGCGCGCGGCAGGCGTCCGCCTTCGCCTTGATGCTCGCCCGCGTGACCCCGCTCGCCGCCGTCTGGCAGCAGGCGACCGCGCCGGGACGCCCGCAGGTCGAACGCGCCGCGCAGCGCGCGACGGCGCCGAGACAGCTCTGGTTGGCGAGGGTCGCCTTCGCGACCTCGCGTGCGCAGCGCACGTACGACCCGTGATTGACGGCCGCGTTGCAGTCGCACGCGGCTGCGATCGCCGCTCGGGCGGCGCCGACGTCGGCGGCGTCGGCGCCGGACGGGTCACAGCCGGCGTTCGCGGCGGTCGGCGCCCCCACGCCGAGCAAAACACCGAGGACGACGGCGGCCGAGCCTGCGCGAAGCATTGACGGCTCCTCCTTCAACCCCCCTCGCACCACCGTCAAGCAGCGTCAATACGGTTCGCTGCCGGCGAAGAGCGACGCCGCAGAGATGCACGACCGCGTCGTCTGGGCCTCGCCCAGCGGCCCTCAGCCACACGTCCCGGCGTGCGCCTCGGTGTGCGTGAGCGCGGCTGCCTCCCGCAGCCCCGATCGCGCCGCGACACGCCCGTGTCAAGCAACGAAAAGGCTCAGCGGTTGCGCACCTCGACCGCCGACACGTCGTCGAGCCGCACCACGGCGTCGTAGAACTCCTTGCCGGTCAGGTTGCGCAGCACGACCGATTGCTCGCGCACCCCGCCCACCGTACCGCCGTACTCCTTTCCCGAGCGCAGCAGCAGCGTGACGGGCTTGCCGACCCGCGCGCGCAGCACGTCCGGGATCTCGCCGGCCGGCATGGCCGTCGTGCCTGCCGTCGCCTGCGCGAACGCCGAGGCGGCACCGGGCAGCAGCGCGAGCTGCAGGCTCGCCGCCATCGCGAGACACGCCGCACGCTGAACCGTCGATCTTCTCATGCTCTCCTCCCGCGCGGCAGGAGAACACGGGTACGGCGGCGCCCGCAAACGAACGCCGCGGCGAGCGTCAGGACTCGAGGTCGCGCGCCAGCTCGAGGGCCTCTGACGCCTCGCGGCCCCCCTGCGCGAGCGCGATGACCGTCCGCGCCTCGTTCAGCGCGGCGTCGTCGTCGCCCTTCTCGGCGAGCGCCTTCGCGAGCGCGAGGGCGACCGCCTGCCGGATCAGCCGCTCGCCCTCGTCCTCGTCGCCGCCGAGAACGCCGGGCAGCCGCACGAGCACCGCGCCCTTGGCGACGAGCGCGTCGACGAAGCGCGGCTCGAGCGCGAGCGCGCGATCGATCGCCGCCCGCACGCGCTTGATCTCGGCGAGCGCGGCGAGGCTCGGGCCCTGCGCCTCGAGCTTGCGGCCGAGGTTGCAGAACACCGCAAAGTGCGCCTTGGCGTCGCGATCCGACGCCGCGACCGCGCGTTCTGCGACCTCGAGGCCGCGCTCGAGCAACGCCTCGCGCTCGTCGCCGGAAACCGTCACCGAGCGCAGGCACAGGGACACCGCCTCGCGTGCGAGCGGGCTGCCGGTCTCGTCGCGCGCGAAGACGAGGTCTCCGGCCCTCCCTGCAGCCGGCGCGGCGAGCACGATCGTCGCGCAGAGTGAGACGATCGTCGAGCGCAGGCTCGTGCGGCGTGTGGTCGGCCGGTCGCGTGACATGGTCTGCGCGGTCCTCGATGCAAGCCGTCTGCCAGCATCGGATACGCGCGGGCGCTGCGCTCCGGATGCGCGTCGAGCGCGATCCGTCGACCCGCGGATACGGAGCATCGCCGCGCCGTCGACGAACGTTTTTCAAAGTGGCTGCGACGCAGCGTGTCGGATCTCAGCCGGCGACCAGGTCGATGCCGACCGGGCAGTGGTCCGAGCCGCGCACGTGGTCCCACACGAAGGCGCGCCGCACGCGGGGTGCGAGGTCCGACGACACGAGGACGTGGTCGATGCGCCAGCCGATGTTGCGCTCGCGCACGCCCACCCGGTTGCTCCACCACGTGTACTTGACGGCGGTCGGATGCAGGGCGCGGAACGTGTCGATCCAGCTCCGGCCGCGCACGCGGGCGTAGAGCTCGCGCTCCTCGGGCAGGAACCCGCTCGTGCCCTCGTTGCCGCGCGGGTGGGCGAGGTCGATCGGATCGGGCGCGATGTTGAAGTCGCCCATCAGCACCGCCGGCAGCCGGTGCCGACGGCGCGCTGCGTTCATCGCGCGGAAGACGCGCTCGGTGAACGCGAGCTTGTACGGCACGCGGCTGTTGTCGCGCAGGTTCCCGCTGCCCTTCGGGAAGTAGACGTTGGCGACGAGCAGCCCCGGGAAGCGCGCGAGCAGGAACCGTCCCTCGCGGTCGAAGAGGTCGTCGCCGAGATCGGTGACGACCTCGAGCGGCTTCGCTCGCGACAGCAGGGCGACGCCGCTGTAGCCGCGCTTCGACCGCGCCGACACCCAGGCGGCGTGCCGGAATCCCGGCAGCCGGTGCAGCATCTCGGGCAGGTCCTCCCGCTCGCAGCGCGTCTCCTGGAGGCCGATCACCGTCGCGCGCGCCTGCGGCAGCCAGTCGAGAAAGCCCTTGCGGACGCAGGAGCGGATCCCGTTCACGTTCCAGGAGACGAGGCGTGGCATCGCGGCCGTCGTATAGACGACCGCGGCGCGCTGCGTTAGGGCGGTGCCACGATGTGCGCCGCGCCTCGTCCGCCGCGCGTGCTCGCGCTCAGCGAGGCGCCGATCCCGTCGGCGGTGCTCGGCATCCACGCGGTGTTCGAGGCGCTCGCCGCCGCCGGCGACTGCGAGCTCGCGACGGGATCGTCGATCGCCCCGCGCGCCGACCAGCTCGCGTGGGCCGACGTCGTCGTCCTGGTGCGCGGTGCGGCGCCCTCCGAGCGCCGCATCCTGCTCGAGGCGCAGCGCCTCGGCCGGAAGGTCGCGACGTACCTCGACGACGACCTCGAGCGCGTGCCGGGCGACGCGCGCAGCGGCTACTTCTTCACCTCGGCCGAGGTGCGCGCCAACGTCGCGACGATCGTGCGGCGGGCCGAGGCCGTGCTGGTCTGCAGCGAGCGGCTCGGCGCCGAGCTCGCGGCGCGCCACGGCGTCGCTCCCGTGCTGGTCCGCCAGCCGCGTCCGCCGCGGGTGCCGGGGGAGCCCGAGACGCCGGCCGCCGTACGCACCGATGCGCCGGCGGCCTCGACCCGGGTGCGGGTCGGCTTCCTCGGCAGCGTCGACCACGCGCACTTTCTCGACGAGCTCCTGAGCGACCCCTTGCGCCGCCTTCGCACGCGGCTCGGCACGCGTCTCGAGCTCGTCTTCTGCGGCGCGATTCCCGCGCTCGCGCGCGAGCTCGGCGCGGAGACGCACGAGTTCGAGGCGGACTTCACCGCCTGGCGGCGACGCGCGCTCGCGCTCGCGCTCGACGTCGGCCTCGCGCCCCTGCCCGACACGCCGTTCCACCGCTGCAAGTACTTCAACAAGTACCTCGAGTACGCCTCGCTCGGCGTCGCGGGCGTGTACTCCGACGTGCCGCCGAGCGCGGACGTCGTGCGCCACGAGGTCACCGGGCTCCTGTGCGAGAACGATCCCGCCGCATGGCTCGCCGCGATCGAGCGGCTCGCCTCGGACCACGCGCTGCGCCGCGCGATCGCGCGTGCGGCGTGGCAGGACGTCGAGCAGCGCTTCTCGAGCGCCGCGTTGCTCGGCGGCTGGCGCGAGTCGCTGCGCCGGCTGCTCGCCCACCGCGCACCCGCCGTCGCGCCGGACGAGGTGCGGCTGCGCGGCGGGCCGGTGCGGCATGCGCTCGACCGCCTGGCCGTCTACGGGCCGGCGCGCTTCGCCG